>CAZPSY010000053.1:0-10103 GCA_964589295.1 uncultured Ignavibacteriaceae bacterium | reverse complement strand
TAAATAACATATTTTCACTTCTAACTACCAGAGTTAATGAAGAGTGAAAAGATATTGGTGATGCTTCTTTATTCGTAATTGAAATTACTCTAAGATTCTTTTCCTGCGCAAACTTTGCGGCCGCTATGGTATCTTTTGAATATGGCGGAAAGGAAAATGTGATGAAGAGATCATTCTTCTTGAAATACAGTATTTGTTCCTGAAAAAGCGAATGTGAATGGGTCAGCGCAGTTGCATCAACACCTACTTGTGTAAACTGGTATGTCAGAATTTCTGCAAGGAAATATGATACTCCTAATCCTGCAGTATAAATCCTGTTTGATTTAATGATCATTTCAATTGCTTTATTAAATTTAGTTCGTTCAATTATCGCTAACGTATTATTAATATTCTGGATATCCAGATTCGCTACGGAATTAAGAAGATCTTTTTCTGTTTTGATCTTCTTAAATAACGGGAAAAATTCTTTATTAGTGAGATGGTCTTGCAATGAACTGGCAACAGCGTTCCTAATTTCACTGAATCCGCTGAATCCTAAACGCTGGGCAAATCTAACAATAGACGCTACACTGGTAGAAGAAGAGGCAGAAACATCCTGTACGGTTAAAAAAGGTATCCGGTCAAAATTATCTATGAAATATTCTGCGATCTTTTGTTGACTCTTAGGAAGATTTTTGTATTTCCCCTGAATTATATCTTTTATTTCTTTATAACGTTCCATCAATCATAACCAAATTTAAATCTACGGGATCCGGTTATGGATCCCGTCAGAAAAAATTATTTAATGAGTATCATTTTTTTAGATAGTATTTTTTCGCTTGCCTGAAGAGTATAAAAATACGTTCCGCTTGGAAGATTTGAAGCATCGAATGAGATCATGTGACTTCCAGTCTCCAACTCAGAGTTGACCAGGATTGCTACCTGCTGACCTAATGAATTAAATACCTTTAATGTAACAAAACCCTGCTCTGGTAAACTAAATGAAATATTTGTTGCAGGATTAAATGGATTTGGATAATTCTGATAGAGATCCATACTCGACGGAATTAAACCAACTTCTACTATATCTGAATATGTGTACTCACCATTGAAGTCAACTTGTTTTAAACGGTATTGAAACTTAGACACACTCACACCTATGATTTCATCTGTGTAAGAATAGTTGGTTGTTTCTGTAGTCGTACCTCTGCCTTCAACAAATCCTATTGTAATCCAACTATATTCTTCGTTTTGCGTAATAATTTTTCTCTCTATTTCAAATCCGTGATTATTTAATTCGGACGCTGTTTCCCAGTTTAATGTAATAATATCTACGCCTGCCTGTACGGTGAATGAAGTGAGTTCAACTGGCACAATTGAATTAAGATATTGGTATTCTGCAAGTGCCATATTATCCATCATTATGGTTTGATTTGACCCTATAGATAATCCGAAATAAAAATCAAAGGACTCGCCTGGATTTAAACTAACCGGAGCCTGGCCCATTATAACTACAACTCCATCCACTCCAGTACCGCTAAATGGAGGATCGAAAGAGTTCTGAGTCAACCAGGTATAAAAATCAGCATCATTCCCGTAACCACTAAACCAATCTAAAGCGTGCATTGAAGTAAGAACATCTGAGAAAAACTTGTAACCTACAAATGAAGTTGTGCTCATCATAACTATTTGTGGACCGGCATCATATGAAACATTTTCAAATCCATAAGAACCGTCAATTTGTGGAATAATTTCCAACCCTATCACTGCATCAATACCAATGGTTTCATTATTGGTTACAATGAGTTTTCCAACTGCATAACCGCCTGAATTCCATCCAAATATATGCTCCTCAACAACTACATTAGGTGGTAAATTACTGTAAGTGTTGTCTATTGAAACAGTAATCTCATAATCACTGAATTGTGGTGATGGAACAGTTGCTGGTGGGATTAAGTTTTCAGCATCTTCCTTATAATCAAACACAGCAGTGGAACTAGCTCCAACTAAAATTGATGATCTGTCTACTTGCTTTGTAGTAAGATTATCACTGAATAATCTGATCCTGCCGTATTCATTTAATTCTACCGCAATATCACCGTTGAAAAAACTTTGTGCAATGTTGCTGTCCGGCAGAAGTAATAGTACTATACCTGCCATCAGCAACAATTTTTTGAAGAGTTTCATAGTAAATCCTTTTAAAAATTGTTAAAAATGTTTCTACTTGAGAAGGATCATTTTCTTTGTGAATATTTGTTCGCTTGTAGACAGACTATAGAAATAAATTCCACTTGGAAGATCCTTTGCATCAAAAATAACTTGATGATAACCAGCAGAAAATTCTCCATTTAATAATTGCTCAACCTCCTGTCCAAGTGAGTTATGAACGGTTAAACTAACATTTGATTTCTCCGGTAAATGAAAAGACACTGTGGTTGAAGGATTGAATGGGTTGGGATAATTCTGCATTAACTTAAATTCGTCCGGTAGTGTAAATTCATCATCACTAACTGCGGTTAGTAGGTTATACTTTACTACGGCTTCGCCCATATTCGTAAGCATTTCAGTTTCATCCATACCGATAGCAATTCCAACATAAACTACTGCAGAATCTCCAGGAGATATGGGCACAGAATTCTGGGAAAAGAATGCAACTGCTCCATCACCGCCTGAATCGAACTGTGGTTGAATTGTTCCTGTCGTCATCCATGTGTATAGATCGCTATCATTAGTGTGGTAGCCATCATACCAATCAATACTGTTAAGCGTTGTCATTTCGGCAGATAAAATTTTGTAACCGGTTACAGTGGAAGTCGGTAACCTGAAAAACGAAACCACCTTTTGAGCATCAATATATTTGATGGATTCGAGTCCATAAGTACCATCAATCTGTGCGATAGCCTCCATTCCAATTATTGCATCAATCATATTAACTTCTCGACTAATAACGGTAAATTTAACAATTACATAATTTTCATCAGCCCATCCGTATACGTTGATTTTACATAGTACATTTGGTGGGGCAAAAAGTGAATCCCAGGAATTATCAACTGAACCGAAGAGCTCAAAATCTGAAATTTGCGGATTTGTAACAGTTTTGCTTGAATCCACAGCTTCCGCATCTTTTTTATAATCAAATACTGCATCAACTGCAGTTGCAACAAGTATCGAAGATCTATCAATCTGTATTGTTAACAGAGAATCTGAGTAGGGTCTTACACGACCGTAATCATTTAGTGACATACCCATTTCCCCTGTGAAAAAATTTTGAGCCGTGATTTCAGTTCCCATTAGAATAATAGCAAGAATTGAGAACACTGTGATAAGTATTGCTTTTTTCATGTTAACTCCTTTTATAAATTAATGAATAAAACCTTAATTCCACCCAATTAAAAATGGTGGAATAAGTAACAATAAGCCAACAATTAGAAAAATTATTTCAAGAGGGAGAATCCATCTAGCCCACTTCTCCCATGGAATATCTGCTAAAGTCAATACACCCATAGTAACAGCGGAAGTAGGAATAATCATATTGCTGAAACCATCGCCAAACTGGAAAGCAAGGACTGCTGTCTGCCTGGATACTCCTACTAAATCAGATAAAGGTGCCATGATGGGCATAGTTAGTGCAGCTTGCCCGCTCCCTGAGGGTACAAAAAAATTGATAAAAGTCTGAACCAGATACATTGCTTGAGAAGATAATATAGGGTGAAGTGAAGAGATTGGTTGTGATAGAGTATAAAGCATTGTATCTATTATTTTTCCATCTCGTGATAAAATTAGAATGCCTCTGGCTAAAGCAATGACCAGGGCTGTTCCAACCAAAACCTTAGCTCCAGAAATAAAGGAATCAGTAATATCCTTTATTGATAATTTACCAACCACCCCTACTAGAATACCTAGCACCAGAAATATTGCAGAAATCTCTTCTATGTACCAGCTAAAAGTTAAAACCCCATAAATAAGAACTGCAATTCCTAAAATGAAGGTAATCAGGACAACTTTATGATTGGATGAAATTCCGTTATGATTCTCAACATCATCAAGATTGATTTTTTCTCTCTTTTCTTTATCCAATTCATAAGTTATACTTAATTGAGGATTCTTTTTTACTTTATTAGCATAGTGTACGACAAAGAATATTGCCACGGCAGTAATAATAATCCAACAAATTATTCTATAGGCCAACCCTGAAAACAATGGCAACTGGGCTATATCTTGAGCTATCCCTATTGTGAATGGATTAAGAAAAGCTCCGGCAAATCCGGCGCCTGCAGCAACGAAAGGAATTGCAACACCGGTAACGGTATCATAGCCAAGTATTAATGCCATTGGTACAAATACTAAAATAAAGGGGATGACTTCTTCACTCATTCCAAATATTGCACCTGCAAGAGAAAATAAAATCATAAGTAATGGAATGAGTAATATCCTTACAACTCTAGAATTACTATGCGCTTTCGCAATTGACATAATTGTTGAATCAACAGCCTTGGTTTTTTTAAAAACTCCAAAAGCTCCTCCCACAATAAGTACAAATCCAATTATTAATGCAGCATCGACAAAACCTTTTAAAGGTGACATTAATATTTCAGCAAGCCCCTGCGGATGATTATCAAGAATCCTAAAGGAATCTCCATCAACCATTTCTTTCCCATCAATAGTTATTCTTGTATACTCTCCGCCTGGAATTATCCAGGTTAGTATAGCCGTTACAAATAACAAGCTAAAGAGTAAGAAATAAGTATTTGGAGCTTTTAGTTTAGAGAATTTCATTCTATGAACTTTTTATTTTTAAGATCGTATTTATCACCTGATATTAGAATGTGCATCTTGATATCAGTTGCAGAAAGAATACCTTTCTTATCAGTGCGAATATTTTTTGCGTCTGTTGCATCGTAAATAAGAACCTGGTTTTCGCCTATTACTTCAAATGTATCATCGGGATAAACGAGTATTGCTGTTGATTCATCTATAGCTGTTCCGATAAGTTCCGGATGTTCAAGTATGATACTAATCAGTCTGTTATGTCTTTTCCTCTTAATGAAATGCTGATCAATAACGGCTGAGGTAATAAAACCAAAACCTTCCACAGTTTCGATATTTCCTTCTTCAATTGAGATAAATGCATATATAGAATCTTTATTTATAAGTTCATTTCCTGTAATCATTACTTCGCTCATCACAGCAGCGCCAGCGCTTGTACCGCTTATAACACCACCATTCAGGTATATCTCTTTTATTTTTTTTAGAAATTCAGTATTGAGCAAATCTCTGGTTAACCTACTCTGGTCTCCGCCGGAAAAGAAAATACCAGTAGCCCCATCAAGTTTTTTTAGATTGCTATCTGCATCTGCATTTTCACGTGTACAATAAATAAAGTCTATATTTTCAAAACCCAACTGTTCTTTAAATTGACTAACCTGAGCTTTACCTGTCTCTACCGGATCATAACTGGCGTTCGGGATAATGATAAACCTAGACTGCTTTCCTCCGGCTAGTTCAATGATCTTATTCATCATTATTTCGCTCCGATCACCGCCACCAATAATTACAAGGTGCCCTTTATCCTGAGCAATAAGTGAACATGTAAAAAAGGAAAGTACAATCAACAGTAAATTTTTTCTCATTAATTTGCCCTTAATTTGATTTTACTAATTCCAAGACTATTTCGGCCGTTTTATAAAGATCTTCGAGCAGAATAAATTCATCATTCGAATGAGGGTTCTGTGCGCCTATTCCTAAATTGACTGCTTTAATACCCATACTATTTAATGAGTTTGCATCACTTCCACTTAATGATGTAACAGGTTTTGGATCAAGCCCGACTTTCTTTAAGATATCTGATGTCTTTATAAAAACATCATCGCCCTCAGGCACTGTATATGGCATAAAATCCCAATCAGACTTAAATATTACTTTTGCTGAAAGTTTTTCTGCTTCGGTTTCAAAACAGTTTTTTATGTTTTCAACAATTTTTTTTATTTTTTTAGTTTTAAATGATCTTACTTCCCCATTAATTTCAACTTGGTCAGGGATCACATTAGTTGCTGAACCACCTTTGATGGTTCCTAGATTCACAGTGGTATCAAAATCAATTCTTCCCTGTTTTATTTTGCTAATAGCTTTAGCTGCAATTTCAATTGCATTAATTCCTTTTTCAGGATCAAGCGCCGAGTGAGTTGCTTTGCCGATAATTCTAACATCAAATCCCATTGCACCACTTGCACTGTTTATGAACGTCCCGGGTTGAAAGGCACTATCAAGAACAAAACCCATTTTTATACTTCCATTTACATCAAGATTTTTTGATCCCAATAGAGTTGTTTCTTCGCAAGTGGTGAATGCTATGGTAAAATCTTTATGATTAATTTTTTGTTTATGTAATTTTTCAATTGTATATAGAATTACAGCAATGCCAACACGGTTATCTACTCCTAAAACGGTATCCCCACCGGATGTAATTCTATCAGATAAAATAACCGGGTTTACATTTTTGGTTGTTCTCGCAGTGTCCATATGTGAAAGCAAAATAAAGTCTCCCCCATTTCCTACTTTACAGATTAGGTTACCGCTATTGCTTTTGGATTTTTGATTAGAGTCGTCTTCTATTACATTATAATTGTATTGTGCTAGAAAGGCTTTGATAAAATGAGCGACGGATTTTTCTTGGCCGGATAATGCATCAATTTTCGCTAGCCTAAGAAATAGTTCGATAAGATTTTTTTCATTCACGATGTAATGAATGTTACACTATTGTAAGATAATGAAATATTTATTACATAATTTAAAGGAATTTTTATCAAAGTCAAGCTTTGCTAGAAAAAAAATTATCCGCTATCAATTAATTTAAATTTCAGTCGTCTCTTGAAATTGCGTAACCCAGCAAAGCAATTCTAAGAATGATTCATAAGATTAAGAAGTAGGACGGTTTTTAATAGTCTAACATTACCTACGTTATAAATCAGATCACCAGCTGATTGTCCATCAGTCGGTATTATTTGATTTTTTAGAATAATCCTTGCATTAAGATAAAATGTGTAGCTATATGTTCAGTTAATAGTATTAAATCTCATCAAACTTACTTACAGCTTTTTGAAGTGATTCAAGATCCGAATGACTATATACCTGTGTAGTGACAATTGATGAATGACCCAGAAGATCTTTTACTGTTACAATCGGCACACCTCTAAGTGCTAAATTGGATGCAAATGAATGGCGAAGTGAATATAAATGAAGATCTTCATCTAAGCCAGCTGCCCTAATCGCTCGTTTAAAATATCTGCTTATATAGTCTCTGTTAAATGGAAAACCATTCCCTTTTGAAAAAACAAAGTCTTCACTATTATTAAATTTACGCCTAACCTTTAGAAGATACAGCAATTCATTACAAATGGGAACGACACGTGTCTTTTTATTTTTTGTGGTTAACTTTTTACCTCCGATCGTAATTATTCTTCGATTCAGATCAATGTTTCCCCAGCGAATTTGGACTATTTCTCCAGGTCTGCATCCGGTAAAAAATGCAAAGAGAAATAGTTCTGATATAACCAGTGATTTTACATTTTTCAAAATGTCTTTCAACTCATTTAGCTTGAGAAATTTTGGAGTAGTTTGCTGATGTTTTGAAAGTTTAACTTTTGCGTATGGGTTGGATGAAATCATTTCCCAATCTACAGCCTTGTTTAATGCTGCTTTAAGATTTCGGATGTATATTTTATAACCCAGGGGGGCACGTTTCATCAGGTGATTCTTAAAGTCTTCGGCATTCTTAATCGATAAATCCTCCAATGATTTATTATCAGGATAATAATTTAAAAGATGTTTAAAACTTTGTTTTACAGATTTTAAATAAGGGTGAGAAAAATTGTTGTCTATATATTTGAAATATTCTAGGGCAAAGGATTTTATGCTAACTGAATTCTCGGACTTGATTATTTTCTGTTTTTCAATTTCTTTAACTAGAGTTTTAATAACCTGCAATTCCTCTAAAGAGAAATTCTCGATGATATTTTGCAACTGGACATTCATTTAGGCTTTCGTAAATCCTCAAGTGAATCATCTAATTTTTTAAGATATTCAGCAACTTTCTGTATCTCACTTGCTAGCTCAGAATTGTCAATTCTATTTTGATCAAATTTCATACTTATCAACTTACTTTTTAACTCGAGGTAGTTATAATTTCCATAATGAGCGAGTGTAGTTGATATCTTTTTGTGTCCCAATGATTGACTCATAGCCTTCACTTCAGATATGTCCAGTCCGGAATCATACAGAATTTTGGTTGTGCCGTGTCGATATTTGTGTGGAGAGTGATACTTTAATCCCGCGCCTGCGCATCTTCTTCCTAACATTTTGCTTACTCCCATTCTCCATCCCCAAAATTCCCGCGATAATTTGCCAGGATTTTCAAATATATTCGTCTTGGGATTATACTCAATCTTTGATTTAGGAAAGAGAGGTTCTTCCGGTTTAAATTCTAGTGACCTTAAGAGTTCAAGGTAAGTTTTGAAGTAGCCGACCAATATCTTATTAAATGGAAAGAGTATAGATAAAATGGGTTTACTATTTTTTGTTTTTACATTCTTGCTGGGATTTTGATTAATGATTAAGGTATCTTGTTCTATGCAGCCAAATGGCAATGAAATGAAAGCTCCAATTCTCAATCCAGTCAACAATAAAAATTCAATTATTGCTCGGTCTCGTAAATCTATTTCACAAGTAATTTTTATAGAATTACAGAGTTTTAATACATAATCTATATCTGGAACATCTGTTACATCAGATGAGGAAGAAGCATTATCTTCTAATCTACTTGGTTTGAAATAGGCTACTAAAATTAAGATCTTTGATTGTTTGTAACCCGGTTGAATACATAACCACTTAAAAAATTTTTGATTATGCAATAGATACGTTCTTGTTGTTCTAGGAGAGACACAATTTCCTTTCCATTTAATATTACTTGCCTTTTCTTTGAACTTGAGAATATTATCAACATCATATTTTCTAAAGTCCAGATAATTATTACAACGATCCAACATATTAATCGCTCTTAAATATTGATCAACAGTTAAGACCGCTGCTTCTTCAGCACCAATTAGATGTTTTTCATATCTTTTTTTCATTTTTTCATTATCTGGACACATATGCTTCTATGTCAGTGATTAAGAAGAATCTATTGATCACAATTAATACTAATGAGTTCTTGTAATACATCATATAATATCATCATCCTCAAGAATAGAATTCCCTAAACTCATACTGGGATAATTATGAAATTGAACATATTCATCAACAAAAGAATCCTGTAATAAAAGTAATTTCTTAACGGGATTCTTGTCATCAATATGATACACACAGTCTAGATACTCCTCAATAAGCGTATGATCAACTGATTGAATATTCAAACCGGTAATTTGTTTGAGCAAAACACAAAGAATTTTTGCTATTGTATCTTGTTCAACGGAAGACAATTCAGTGTTCATTTTTTACTCCTTTTGTTTGTTTTTATTTTATGTGAATTAGTTAAAATCATTTTAGCTTTTATTAACTCAATAAGCCTACTACTAGACCAATACTTTCTAACAGTTTCTCCGCATTTTGAACAATTTCCAATTAAGGATAGCATTTCAATTCCGCTACCATATTTTTTACCGGTGTAAATGACCTTTACTTTATTTGACTTGCTCTCTCTGGCACATTTGCATTGTAAACAATAAAACTGATTTGCTTGCAGTTTACATTTTCGATTATGCATCTTATTCTTGATGAATCTACTAAGATCTTCTCCCCTAATTAAATAGGGTATTGCATTAGGATCTACCACTTTGAGTCCTTCTTTTAAAATCCAATTTTGCACAGTTCGAGGATGAACTTTTAACAGTTTAGCAGCCTCGGTTGTTGTATATATTCGATGAATCTTAATGATTCTATAATTATATCTTTTCATCATAATAATATCCCTTTCATTGTCGTGTGATAGTAACTCAGTTGATTTCATACACAATTGTATATCCAAGTTTGTGCCTGTTACACTTTGTTACAGATTTTAATAGATGAATGAAAGAAAGGACGGTTTTGTAAAAACGATTATGAGAAAGGGTCTAATAACTAGGCAATTTTAT
>CAZPSY010000052.1:7449-10107 GCA_964589295.1 uncultured Ignavibacteriaceae bacterium | reverse complement strand
AATAGGAATGAATGAAAGGGTATCTGTTTTTAGAGGCAAGCTAAAAATTTCTAGGGCGGCAGAAAGTGGTACTGTTGTTAGAGTTTATATTCCAATAGAAAAAACTTGATAATCGGATTTAAATATTTGCTTTCATTCAGAAGTCCGGCAGGATATAGTTTAGGAAAATGATTCTTGCTATCTTTTTAATTATTACGACGGAAAGTTAGAATTTCACTTCACATAATAATTCCTTTAGCCCGCCGTCGATTGTAAATGGAATATAATACAACTATCTTCCTTCTATCTTTCCACATATCATTTTCAAGGTGCGAAGATAAGGTTAAAACTTTTTCAAATCTTATATTCGGCTGGTAAGCTCGAATTAGAATTTATGACTGGGTAAGATTCATGAAAATTATTATAGCCGACGACCATGCAGTTGTGCGCAAAGGATTAAAACAGATACTCATGGAAATGTCCGGCGTAAAAGTAGTTGAAGAAGTTGATAACGGTCCGGCGTTAATTGAAAAAATAACAAATGATAGTTTTGATTTTGTAGTACTGGATATTTCCATGCCCGGACAAAGCGGTTTACAGGCACTTAAAGAAATCAAAGATCGCAAACCAAAGCTGCCTGTATTAATCCTTAGCATTCACCCCGAGGAACAATATGCATTAAGAGCACTTAAGGGTGGGGCTTCCGGCTATATTACAAAGGACAGTGCACCGGAAGAGCTGGTAAAGGCAATTCAAAAAATTCTTTCCGGTCACAAATATATTACCCAATCGATTGCGGATAAGTTAGCAGATAATTTTGGCGAAAAACATCCGCACGAGCTTCTCTCCGATAGGGAGTATGAAGTATTTGCAATGATAGCTGTTGGCAAGACAATTACGGATATTGGAGATGAACTTTCTTTAAGCGTTAAAACTGTAAGCACCTATAAATCCAGAATATATGATAAAATGGGCATGAAGAGCAGAACGGAATTAACCCTTTATGCTATTCAGAATAAACTGATAAAATAGTTTTTTAGCATAAACCGGAATTAACGCTCACACGTCTGCAATTGTTGAGCCATAGCAAATATTTGTAAGAATTCTCACCACAAAAAAATCAGTTACTCTCCTATACCTGTTATCCTAATTAGTTCTTAAGTTGAATGTGAGACCTAAGTTTACTCAGGGCAGGGGAGCATCTAACAGACTATAGACTTCGGTCTATAGTCTGTTCTTTATAAAGTAATAGTGCACAGACCAGCATCCGGAACATCCGGATTAACTTACGTTTGGAGATGGATAAGGAGATACTAATGAGCATACAAGCATGGAAATCAACATACTTATATCTGATCATTCTATCACTTCTGTTATTATATTCCGGTGTGCTCAATGCACAGGGAGCTGATATTAAAGCAGCAAGATGGACTTTCCCGAATTATGCACCAAGCGGTTTTACTTATTCTGATTTTCTAAACACCGGCAATGTTCCGAACTTTTGGAGAAATGATACTATGTATCTATCTACACCATCAACTTTTTATTCTCTTTAGGAGACATCTGATTGTGAAAGTACTAATTGTAGATGATTCTAATGTTGTTAGAGATAGAATTGTCGAAATGCTATCCGGTATTACCGGGGTGGAAATTGCTGGTGAAGCCACTAATTCTATCGAAGCAATACACATGGTAAATAAACTGAAACCGGATGTTGTTACACTGGATATCAGAATTCCTGGTGAAAGTGGAATTGAAGTACTTAAAAAAATAAAGAGAACCCAACCTTCAACTACAGTGCTGGTGCTCACTAATTACCCTCAAGAGCAATACAAAAATAAATGCTACCAGCTTGGCGGGGATTATTTCTTTAGTAAGTCCGACGAATTTGAAAAAGTTGAGGAAGTGATTAACAACCTGGCATGCGAACAAGCAAAGTTTAATTAACCGTTTTATTAATCCTTCGGGATTGAATCAGTAATTAAATAAGGTTGAGTTGGAAAGAGCATCTAAAAATATTTTACCAGGTGAGAGGTCAAAAGAATTAAATTGCCTCCTATCCTCCTGGCAGTATCCCAAAATAACATACGCACGATTAACGTGTAACGGCTGGACCATTAATTCGGATAGTTGGAAGCATACCAAATGGAAACAAAGCGCGGATTCTTTTAATGTGAATGAAGCGTTTGGTAAGCTCGAGGTATGTTATACTGAAGAAAAGCCAGAATTAGATGAAGGTCCATTTCTTAATGGGGAGAGAAACCTCATTGATGCTATCGGAATACTGCTGGGAGGTTTTTTACAAAAGAAAAAGGTTGAATCTTCATCTACCGAGTGTATTGCAGGGGGCTAGAACAGACAATTCTCTTTCCCGATTCTCAATCAGCCAACTGATACTATTATACCACCAAATCTCTGCATTGCCCGAATAAATTTTTACACTTAAGTTTAAGTAAGCGGACATTTTAACAATTGGCTATACCGTGGCCTCCATTTCTTTAAGATATTGTAATGATTTAGAGAAGAGTTACTGGCATCGAAATTGAGCTCAATTATCAGAAATAATTTATAAAAATCGTGAAAGAAATTTATGAGAAAGACGATTATCACATTACTGGCATTTATTGTTTTCATTCTACTTTCCTGCAATGTTGATGAATTAGTAAATGAAATAGCTGT
>CAZPSY010000052.1:0-7349 GCA_964589295.1 uncultured Ignavibacteriaceae bacterium | reverse complement strand
AAATCCCCGGTAAATTTCAATACAATGCTTTCCTTTATTAAAAATAATACTGCTAAGAATATTATGGGAACTGTGTTTGGTACGCTGGCAACAGTTTCGGTTAGTGCTTCTGCGGTTTACGATGACAGCCCGCAGGTGTTAAACCAAATGCTTTCAAGGAGTGATGCAACTTCTTTCAGATCTGCAAACCTTGAATCAAAGATTGATATGTTTCTGATTCCTGGTAAATCTCTGGATACTAACTTTACCAACACTGCAGACTGGGTAGTAAATTTTTATGGTGATACATCTTCGCTGGTTCTATGGCTTCACCCGGGAACAGTTGAAGGAACAATAGATATTATTTCGAACTGATTTGAAGAAACATATTCCCCTTTTATGATTTTTAAATTTTCAATTCGTATTAAGTTAAGTATATATCAATCAAATTGAATTGTTGCTAGTACCTGGTCTGCGACCAAATGTCCTTGTACTATTCCATTTACAATAGCAGCGCGGTAATGTATTCCACCATAGAGCCTGGACAAAGCAGCTTCATCTGCAGCATGATAGAATGATGTAAAATCTCGATTTCTTAATGCTGGCTCATTATTATGTGTATCATCAGTAAATGCTACGTTATCACCGAATCTCCATGTTAGAATTTTTGATACTGCACCCGAGACAACCGAGTGACCGGAAGTATATTCCGGGAAAGGTGGAGTAACGACAATTGGGTTCCAATTAGGCACACCCAAATAATCCCTGATATAAGTTTTTGGTCTTAATAGATTAATCCTATATTTAGCTTCCCAGCAGGAAATGAAGGCATCACGAATGGCTGCTCCCATCAATGCATATAACTTTGCAGCTTCATCAAGCTTTAAATTAAACTGCCGTATTGCAATACTTGTAATCGAAACCCAATGTCCCGGTGGTTGCCCGGTTCCAGATTTATCTTCCCAGAAGAAAGCAATGTTCATCTCATCTTGTGTAAGGTTTTGGATTTTCAGTAATACCTCCATTCCTTCTTCATAGAATTGTGTACCAGGAATAGTGTCGAAGGGAAATTCCAAATCTATTGTACATTGATCAGCGGTTAGAAGACAGAAAGGTCTTTGAAATCTAAGGAATGGTTCAAGAGCGTGCTGACCGGGAAGTGTAGGTTCCCAGAATGCAGGATTACTTGATCTTGGGGGTGGTTCATACAGTAAATCCCTTGTATCAAGAAAATTATCTGTATTAGACCATTCAACTATTGCATTACCCAAAAGTTCACCATAATTAACAGAACTGTTAATAGCAGATTCTTCAACTTCATTGCCACGCTGTTGAATCTGGTTATTATATAGGTCATTAATCCAATCTATACTTATTTGTGTCGGTTGATAGAGGATTCCAGCTGAAACAACTTTTAATGTAGCCGCCAGTACTGAGGGCCAGTCATAGGTTACATTTTCGGGTGTTGGCATCTCAGGCATTTCCCGTAATTGTCCGCCCAAAGATTTATGTCCCGGAATCCCCCTGTAAATGGCTTCATACAGTGCAATTCCGCAATAGCCATAAAGCCGAGAACATTCAGGCGCTGGTATATCCTCCAATGAAACGATATCGTAAGTCAATCCCATCCACTCTATTGCATATGATGCATCGTATGTTGGAGTGCCTGGTGGCACTGGTCCCGGGGCTACTGGTTCATCAGAGCAACCTTCCAATAAAAGGATTGTTAAGAAAATTAGAAAAACCTTCCACAAAATTGATTTCATATTTTCACCTTTTGATTCAAATCTTCTTGATATTAAAATTTCTATTGATTGTAATATGTAAACATGCAAAGGTAATAATAATCGCAATTGATTAAAACGTTACCCAAACCATTAATAGCAGATGACTACTTATCACCAATTACTTCAATGCTGCCTGCTATTGGAATTTTAATATTATAACCTTTTCCGCTTGTAATATTAAGGTAATTATCCCTAAGCCAGGGATTATACATTTTAAGAATTTTATAGTTGATATTATAAAGTGCTGCAAAGTCTGCAAAATCAGTTATAGAACTATCAAGATTTACTTCGTAATATTTTAAAGGATGATATAATTCATCAGGTTTCAGATCAAAACCATATTTTGTTGGATTTTGCATAACATATTTTAGTGCAACAATACGCGCCATGTAACGCGAAGTTTCTTCATTCAGAACAAGATTGTAGTAATTATTTGTTTTTTGTCTTTGCATCTGGTTTCCAGCTCCGTTGGTTCCCATATTATATGAAGCGGCAGCCATTGTCCACGTTCCAAACATTTCGTAAGCATCTTTAAGATAATTACATGCAGCAATTGTAGATTTTTCCGGGTTATATCGTTCATCAACCTGGCTTGTGATTTCAAGTTCGTATTTCTTCCCGGTTTCTTTAATAAACTGCCAGAAACCGGTTGCGCCGGCTGGAGAAATTACATTGCTTAAATAACTTTCGGCAACACAAAGGTATTTAAAATCATCCGGGATATTATTTGCTTTAAGGATGGGTTCTATAACCGGGAACCACCTGTTGGCTTTTTTAATTGCCAGCAAAGTTGCAGAATGCCAGTATGTGTTTACAATAAATTCCCGTTCAATTCTTTCAAATACTTCATAATTCTCTGTTGGAACTCTTTCGCCTGCAAATACAAGGTAACCGGGAACTTCAGGAGAGATGATATGATAACCCTGCGGAAAATCTTCTGCAGGATCATTCACTGCAAAAAAAAGACTGCTAATGATAAAAACTATTCCCAGAGAGAAAACTATACCGGGTATTAAGTAGTTAAATATTTTAATTCTTTTTGTGCTCATGTTTTTTGCCTTTTTAATTTAGATGCGAGTATATCAATAATTTAATACAATGTGCAATAGTAAGAGTATTAATTTATATAAATTGTAACTGATAATTATTTGTTGAAACATAAACAAAAAATTGTATGAACATAAAATCAAATAAACAGTACCACCCTCAAATGCATTCTGCGGAACATATACTTAACCAAATAATGGTAAGGATGTTTGGCTGCGGAAGATCATTCAGCAATCATATTGAAAAGAAAAAATCCAAATGCGATTATCATTTTGAAAGAAATCTTACAGAAAATGAAATTGAAGAGATTAATAATAATGTTAATGAAGTGATCCAGCATGATCTGCAGGTTATTGAAGAGTTTATTAACAGAGAAGAGGCAGAAGAAAAATTTAATCTTACAAGACTACCAGATGATTCAGGAAATAAAATAAGAATTATTAAAATAGGTGATTACGATACCTGCCCCTGCAGCGGTTTACATGTTGCACACACAAAAGAGATAGGAAGGTTTAACATAAACTCTACAAGTTTTAATGATGGTGTTTTGAGGATAAGATATAAATTATTTGATGAATGAACACACGCTGTATTTTTCCCCCACACAATAAAATATCATCGCTACTCAACTTGATTTTGGGACAGTAAATTTAAAAGTTGTTCCCTTTCCCGTCTCGCTTTCCATATTAATTTCCCCACCGTTTTTATTAACCAGGTCTTTACAAAGAATTAACCCCAAACCTGTACCTTCCTCGTTATTAGTCCCCCTAGTTGAAAGATGCTCATCTATTTTGAACAGTTTTTCCTGGTCATCTAAAGGAATCCCAACCCCATTATCCCTAACTGAGACTTCAACAAATTTATCATCAATCTCCTTTGCATCAATTAAAATACTTCCACCTTCGTTTGTAAACTTGATTGCGTTGGAGGTTAAATTTCTTAAAACGGTGGACAGCATATTTTCATCTGCAAACACTTTAATTCCTGGACTACAGTTAATATTCAGCTCAACCTTCTTCTGGTTTAACAGATTACTGTAAATACCAGTTGCTTCATTTACAAATCTATGTAAATCGATATTAACGGGATTAAATTTCACACTTCCGGTTTGTATGCGGGCCCACTCGAGCAAGTTTTCCAATAAATCGTAAATGGCTTTAGATTGAGAATAAAGATTAGATGAAAACTCTTTTATTTTTCCCCCATCTATTTTGTCAGCATCCTTTGCCAAAATATCTGCAAAGCCCAGTACTGCTGTAAACGGGTTGCGAAGATCGTGAGCAATAATTGAAAAAAACCTGTCCTTGTTTGCATTCAGTTGTTTTAACTGCTCAACATATTCTTTAATTTTTTGTTCAGCTTCTTTCTGTTGCCTTATATCCCGCGCAACATAAATAGCGCCCTCAATTTCACCATGTGTGTTTTTTAAAACAGTTGCCGAAATACTAACCGGAATTTCTTCTCCGGACTTTGTTCTATAATTAGTTTCAACTTTTGATAATTGATTAGAATCACTAATGGTTTCCTTTTTAATTGATTCTAAAGTTGAACTATCCAGAATACTATCAATCGAACTACCAACTAATTCTGGTCTTTCATAACCAAGCAAATTTACTGCAGCATTATTTATTGTTTTGATTGTTGTATTCTTATCTGCATTTATTACAATAAGAGTGTCTGCCATAGATTTTATTATGTTCTCAACATAATTTTTGGAAACGGTTGTATTCAACAGGTCTTCTATTGTATTTTTTCCGGTCCATACTGTTAGATAAACGAAAAAAGCAACATAGAAAAAGATTAGACCTGTAAGCGCATAAACGAAACTTACATTGCCCGAAATGATTATACCGGCTACAGCGAAATAAGACAGGCAGAAAAAAACCATTAAACTTAAAAGAAACTTCCAGTAAGAGATGTATTTGCTTGTTTTAATAAATCTCAGCAATTTAAAAGTGTAATAGACAGGAAAACATATTATTATCCCACCTCCCATAATTAGCAACACGGTTATTAATTGAACATTATCCATCTCATCTTGCCTTAAATATGATAGTTAATAATAACACAATTTGGGTTAATTGTAAAAGAAGGAAAGGCGTTTTTTAAATAACACCTCAGGGATATGAAGCGTATTTTGTGAAGAGAAAATAAAAGACTGTCATGGCTTAACCATGACAGTCCCTTAAAGAAACTATTTTACTTAGCCATCTTATCCAATATCTCTTCCATCTGGTCCATAACACTATTCATTTTTTTCATAGTTAGTGCAACAGGTTCGGGGGACATTGGATCAATTCCTGCATCTTTTATCAATTCAGGTGAATATTTCGATCCGCCGCCTTTAAGAATATTGTAATATGCATCCACTGCAGGTTGCCCGTCCTCAATCATCTTTTCTACGAGAGCTGTTCCATAAATAAGTGAGGTAGCATACTGGAAAACGTAATAATTGTATCCTAAAAAGTGAGGAATGTAAGACCATTCATACTGAATGTAATCATCAACCACGCAATGCCCGGCATCGTGCCCGTAATACCTTTTAACAATATCGAAATAGATGTCGCACATATCTTCGCCGGTCATAGGAGTTCCGGCTTCAACTCTTTTATGAATTTCCCATTCAAATTCTGCAAAGGATGTCTGGCGGAAAATAGTTGTTCTTAAAAGTTCAAGGTAACTGCCAAGAATGTAAAGTTTTTCTTCATCAGATTTTACATTTTTAACCATGTAATTATTCAGAAGATTCTCATTCACAGTTGAAGCTATCTCTGCAACAAAAGTTGCGTAATCAGATTTTGCAAAGGGCTGGGTTTTGTTTGAAAAATAACTGTGCATTGTATGCCCAAGCTCGTGTGCAAGTGTAGAAACAGATTCAAAATCATCTGTCCAGTTCATCAATATGTAAGGATGAACATCATAAGCACCGCCGTTAGAATAAGCCCCGCTTCTCTTTCCAACTGTTGGCATAAAATCAATCCACCTGTCGTCATAAGATTTTTGAAGAACCGTTACGTATTCTTCACCAAGCGGAGTTAGGGCATCAAGCAAAACTTTCTGTCCCTCTTCAACTGTAAAGCTCATATCAACTTTTTCAACAAGAGGTACATAAAGATCATAGTAATGAAGTTCATCAACACCAAGCATTCTTTTCTTCAAATCTAAAAAACGGTGAAGGGTTGGAAGGTGATTGTTTACCTGCTCGATTAAAGTTGTGTAAACTGAAACAGGAAGATTATCTGAATTTAAAGAAGCTTCCAGCGAAGAGGAATACTTCCTGTTCTTTGCGTAAACCCAATCTTTTTTAACCTTTCCACCAAGATTTGCTCCAAGCATATTTTTGAAATCGCCATAGCCTTCAAACATTGCCTTCATTACTATTTCTCTATCCCCTCTATTTTCCGCTGTGCGGTATCTTGTATAAGCAGAAGGTGTTAGCTCAACTTCTTCACCTGTTGAAAGAGTAACTTTTGGGAAAGGTTTTTCAGCATTATTAAATATTCCGTAAACTTCATTCTGATTTCCGGCAATCAAACCAAAACTTGCAAGTATTTTCTCTTCAGCTTCTGTTAAGGTATGATCGCGGAGCCGCTGAATATTATCAATATACATATCGAAATCTTTTTTAAGTTCCGGTTGCTCGTTAAAAAACAGATCAATTTTTTCTTTGGGGATTTCAAGTATTTCCGGCTCCATAAAAGCAGTAACCTCGCCAAGCTTTGTACCAAGCGCTTGCATCTGCTGCATCAATGCCTGGTTTTCAGATATGTTAAGATTCTCATTGCTAAAGTTGCCCGCGTAAACCCACGCTTGCCAGAGGGTTTTAACAAGATCGTTGCCTGTTTGCATTGCTTTCAGCAGGCTCTCAGAACTTTCGCCAAGTTTCCCCTTAAACTGTGCAAGTTTTTCAACTTCTGTGTTAAGCATATCAACATCTGCCTGCCATGCTTCAACTGTTGGATAGATGTCTGCAAGATTCCACTTATATTTATCTGCAACATCTTTTCTTTCGATTGTTTGTGCTAATCCGGTTGCTATTACTCCGGTAAGAAGAATTAAAATAAAAAGTTGTTTCATAGTTCCACCTGTTTTTGTTCAGTGTAATAAAATTGATTAGCAAAATTAAGGAGAATAACAATTAGTTACTTAATATTTTTGATGGGTGGAGAAATACCGTATCTAAAATTACAATTCTTCTTATATTTCTATTCGCTTAATACGAAATTTATCATTTTATTAAATCCAATTAGAAAAGGTGAGACAAATGAAGTACTTATTAATAACGCTATTTATATTTTCATTTTTTATTTTGGGGTGCGGGCAGAAAAACGAAGAGACGGGCGAGGGAGTTACACAAGAGACTGAAGGAACGGAAATGTTAAAAAAGAAGATTGCAAAGTTTGCTCCAACAGAGCTTAAATATGATGCAAGTAATTTAGATGAAAGACAGAAAATTGTAGTGGAAAAACTTTACCGTGCTGCAAAAATTATGGATGAGCTTTTCCTCGAACAGGTTTATTCAAAAAACAGCGAGAT
>CAZPSY010000051.1:0-10255 GCA_964589295.1 uncultured Ignavibacteriaceae bacterium | reverse complement strand
ATTGATTTTCCCAGGATTAAGATTGGTGTTGGCAGAAGCACTGAAGAAAAAAAACTGTTAGATCATGTCCTGTCCGATTTTAGAGATGAGGACGAACCTATTCTTACTAATGTTATCAAAAACAGTTCAAAACTTATTAGGGAGTTTATTACCGGCGGCACTGAGAAAATGTTAGAAGCCAATAGTAAACTTTATAATGAAGAGAAGGAAAATTATAATTAATTATAATTAAGGAAATCAGGAGATTTACATGCATATTCTTTTCTACATAGTACCATTGTTTGGCATTTTAGCCCTCCTCTATACCCTGTTTAAATCTGCATGGGTTACAAAACAGGATGCTGGCACAGATAAAATGAAAAGCATAGCCAGCCATATTTCCGAAGGTGCAATGGCTTTTCTTAAAGCTGAATATAAAGTTCTTTCTATCTTCGTAATATCCGTTGCAATCTTACTTGCTGTAAGTGCAAATGCCGAGGAATCATCACCGATGATAGCTGTATCTTTTCTGGTTGGAGCTATTTGCTCTGGTCTGGCAGGTTTTATTGGTTTGAAGGTAGCAACAAGAGCTAATGTAAGAACTACGAATGCTGCAAGGGTCGGGCTTGGTAATGCACTGGAGATTGCTTTTGCCGGAGGCTCTGTTATGGGGCTTGCAGTTGTAGGTTTAGGAGTTCTTGGTCTTGGTTCGCTCTTCGCCATCTATGGAAATATGTTTGGAGTTGAGCAGGTTCAGGATTTAAATAGAGTTATTACAATTCTTACGGGCTTTTCTTTTGGAGCTTCTTCCATAGCTTTATTTGCACGTGTTGGTGGTGGGATATATACAAAAGCTGCGGATGTTGGGGCAGACCTTGTTGGAAAGGTTGAAGCCGGAATTCCTGAAGATCATCCTTTAAACCCCGCTACTATTGCCGATAATGTTGGTGATAATGTAGGTGACGTTGCTGGTATGGGTGCAGATCTCTTTGAATCTTATGTTGGATCAATTATTGGAACGATGGTACTTGGAGCCGCATTTTTTGGCGTCCCTGAATTTTCCGATAAGTTTAACGGACTGGGTGCTGTGCTTCTTCCTCTTTTGATTGCCGCTATTGGAATTGTTATGTCAATTTTCGGAACTTTCTTTGTGCGGGTTAAAGAAGGAGGAGATCCACAAAAAGCATTAAATCTTGGTGAGTTTGGCTCTTCTTTTTTAATGATTATTGCTCTCTATTTTATTATTAACTGGGTACTTCCGGCCGAATGGATTTTTAATGACCCGCTTTACGGTGAAACCTATACGATAACTGCCAATAATATTTTCCTTGCTACGGTAATCGGGTTGGTTGCTGGTGTACTTATTGGTCTTATCACCGAGTATTTTACAGGACTTGGAAAAAGACCTGTTACCGCTATTGCCAGGCAATCCCTAACCGGATCGGCAACTAACATAATTGCTGGTCTTAGCACAGGTATGATCTCTACTGCTCTTCCAATTATTATTTTAGCTTCTTCTATAATAGCTGCATTTTCTCTTGGCGGGTTGTACGGAATTGCAATTGCTGCAGTTGGAATGCTTTCAAATACAGGAATTCAGCTTGCTGTTGATGCGTATGGTCCTATTTCAGATAATGCTGGCGGTATTGCTGAAATGTCAGAACTTCCTAAAGAGGTAAGACAAAGAACTGATAAACTTGATGCTGTAGGAAATACAACAGCAGCTATTGGCAAAGGTTTTGCAATAGGATCCGCAGCACTTACAGCGCTTGCATTGTTTGGTGCTTATATGACCTCAGCAGGCATCAAATCTATAGATATTTCCAAAGCGCCGGTTATGGCTGGTTTGTTTTTAGGAGGAATGCTCCCTTTCCTCTTCTCTGCACTAGCAATGAGTGCTGTTGGTAAGGCTGCTATGGCAATGATCGAAGAAGTAAGAAGGCAGTTTAAAACAATCCCTGCTCTTACTAAGGCACTAGAGGTAATGAAAAGAAATGAAGGAAAGGAGAAAGAGGAGTGGTCTTCCGATGATGTTAAAACATTCGAACTGGCAGATGGAGTTGCAGAGTATGGTAAGTGTGTGGAAATTTCGACCAAAGCTGCAATTAGAAAAATGGTATTACCAGGAATGCTTGCTATTTTATCACCGGTTCTAATTGGTATGTTAGGCGGAGCGGAAATGTTGGGTGGATTGCTTGCAGGTGTTACCGTAACCGGCGTTCTAATGGCTATCTTTCAATCTAATGCCGGTGGTGCATGGGATAATGCTAAAAAGATGTTTGAAGAAGGAATTGAATTTAATGGCATACATTACGCTAAAGGTTCTGAACCGCATAAAGCAGCAGTAGTTGGAGATACCGTTGGTGATCCGTTTAAAGATACTTCGGGGCCATCACTTAATATTTTAATAAAGTTAATGGCTGTAATTGCACTTGTTATTGCGCCAATAATTAAATAAGTTTCTTTTCGTTTTAATAGAATTATTTATCAACCCTGCTCTTATTTATTAAAATAAGGGCCTAATTGACCATAGGGAGGTGATAGACAGTGATGAAAACACAAGTCTATGAAAGTGCAGTGTTACTTAATGCTTCATTAGAAGATGACCAAATTGGGAACATCACAAACCGCATTAAAGAAACCATTACAAGCAACGGGGGCGAAGTTCAGGAGATTGAAGATTGGGGAAGGAAACGATTGGCGTACGTGGTTAAAAAAAGCAAAATCGGATATTATCTTATTTTTAGATACAATTCCTCCCCTGATATAGTCTCAAAGCTCGAAAGATTATTCCAACTGGATGAAAGTGTTTTAAGGTATCTTACTCTTAAACTGAACAAAGATGCCCTGGAACAGATCGAACAGAGCAAGATACAGGCAGCCGCTTTACAGGAAGAAGAAAAAGCAGCAACCGAACCTGTTGTTAGTGAAATCAAAATAAGTGAAGATAAAAATGAAGAATTAAACAGTGAACCTGAGAAAATCCAATAATTTATGATAGTATGGAGGATTAAAATATGGCTGACTTGAAAATGCCGGAAATAAATTATGTTATAGTTGCAGGAAATTTAACCAAAGATCCTACTTTCAGACAAACAACAAACCAAACCCCGGTTGTTAATTTTTCGCTGGCTTCTAACAGGAAATATAAAGACAGCACTAATCAATGGCAGGAAGATGTTTGTTACGTTGGTATTGTTGCCTGGAATAAGTTAGCTGAAAGCTGCAGAGATAGATTGAAGAAAGGTTCCGCTGTTCTGGTTGATGGAGAACTTCAGAGTAGAAGCTGGAAATCTGATGACGGACATAATAGAAGCATTGTAGAAATTAAAGCTCGCAGAATTCAATTCCTAAATAAAAGAGCTAAGTTTGTAGATGCAGAAACAGATACACCTACACCTACTAATGAAAATGGCGTGGACAATGGAGATGGAAAGGGAACTAAAGCCGATAGTAATAGTACCGATTATACGGGAGATTCATTCGATAAATTTTTATCGAGTGAAGAATCTGATTTAATAAAAGAAGAAGGAATGGATAGTGAAAAGAGAAATTAGAGCAAAAAAAATATGCAGGTTTACACAAAATAATATCAAGTACATTGATTATAAGAATGTAAAACTGCTTCAAAAATACACTACTGAGCAGGGTAAGATAATTCCTAAAAGAATTACCGGTACCAGCGCTAAATATCAAAGACAATTATCACTTGCAATTAAACGTGCCAGGCATATGGCTTTATTGCCGTATGTTTCTGATACAGTCAGATAGATTGCATTAACAGGAGTTAAGATGAAAGTAATTTTAAGACAAAACTTTGAACCCCTAGGCCAAATTGGTGATGTGGTTGAAGTTAAAGATGGCTATGCAAGAAATTATCTCCTTCCGCACAAAATTGCTTACACTGCATTAAAGGGTAACATACGTGCGCTGGAAGAAGAGAAACAAAATGTTGCAAAGAAAAGCCAGCAGGAATTGAATGCCGCCGGTAAACAGGCTGCTGAACTGGAAAAAGTTTCCATTACTATTCCTGTACAGGTTGGTGAAGAAGATAAAATATTTGGATCTGTCACTACTCAAATGATAGTTGACGCGCTAAAAGAAAAGGGGTATGATGTTGACAAGCGGAAAGTTGAAATTGAAGAAACGATTAAAACCCTTGGCATCTATAGCGTTAATATAAAGCTTCATACTAATGTAAGTACAACAATTAAAGTATGGGTTGTTAGAGAGTAGCTGGATGGATTTACTTTAAAATAGAAAAGGGAAGCAGCTGCCTCCCTTTTTTAATTTTAAATCTTTAAACACAATTAATGAACTTTAACTTTTCCTTCGTTAATCATTTTAGCAATATCTGCAGTGCCGTTTTTATTTATTGTTCTAAGAGCACTTGTTGAGAGTTTGAGTGTTACAAACCTGTTTAATTCCTGCACCCATATTTTCTTCTTTTGTAGGTTCGGTAAAAATCTTCTTTTAGATTTATTATGAGCATGAGAAATACTATTTCCTGCTCTGGGTCCTACTCCTGTTACCTGACATTTTCTAGACATTTTGTCTCCTGTTAATCTAACCTTCTCTAAAATATGAGCAGCAAATATACAAAATTATCGAATAATGAAAACAATAATTTTTATCTCTTTAAAAAAAAACATTTGTTGCAAAAACAGCAATTTTGGTTGAAAATGGGTTGACAAAAACAAATTCATTTCTATCTTACAGATATTGTTTTTGTATATTAAAATTTTATTTCGGCAAACTAATTTTTTAATTCATGGCTGTTTGGTAACATCATTTTAAAAGGATATTTAATGGAATTTTATGAATTACACCCTGAGAATCCACAACTTAGATATATTAGTAAAGCTGTAAAGGTAATTAAAGAGGGTGGAGTTATAATCTATCCGACTGACACGGTTTATGGTATTGGCTGTGATATTTTTAATAAAAGCGCTATAGAACGAATACAGGAAATAAAAAATAATCCGGAAATAAAGCTATTGAGTTTTATTTGCCACAACCTTAAAGATATTTCGAAGTACGCCAAGGTATCCGATTATGCATACAGAACCATGAAACACCTATTACCTGGTCCGTACACTTTTATTTTACCAGCCGCTAAATCTGCACCAAGAAAATTATGGAACAACAGAAAATCGGTTGGAATACGCGTACCCGAACATTTTGTTGCAATGAAAATAGTTGAAGAACTGGGTAATCCTATTGTTAGCACGAGCACGACTAACAGAAAAGGAGAATTACTTTTCGATCCGATGGAGATAAAAAGTATATTCAATTTGCAGGTAGATCTTATGCTATCTTCAGGCAGCTCAAGCATTGAGCCCTCAAGTGTAATAGACCTAAGCCAGGGAGAACCGGTAGTAATTAGAAAAGGTGCGGGAGATATAAGCTTATTTGTCTAAATATTCTCCCACTAAGTTCAATTGTTTTTTCTATGTACAAGTGTAGCCGAAGCTTGCGCAACAGGTGTTAAAATAACTTCATTTATATTTACATGAGCAGGTCTATCAGCACAAAACAGAACAGCTTCTGCAATATCTTCGGCAGTTAACGGCTCTATTCCGCTGTAAACATTTTTAGCGCGTTCTTCATCACCTGAAAATCTTACAATGCTAAAATCGGTTTCAACAAGACCCGGATCAACACTGCTAACTTTAATTCCTTTATCAATAACGTCCAGCCGGATGGACCTGGATAGCGCATTTACAGCAAACTTGGTCGCTGCATAAACGTTACCATATGGGTAAACCTCGTGCCCTGCAAGAGAACCAATATTAATAATATGTCCTTCTCCCCTTGCTACCATCAAAGGAAGAATCTGGCGTGTAACATAAAGTAGACCTTTTATGTTTGTGTCAATCATTTCTTCCCAGTCGTCAGTCTTTCCTTCGTAAATTTTATCGAAACCTTTTGCTAATCCGGCGTTATTTATTAAAATATCAATATTTTCCCATTCTCCATCAAGCGATGAAGCAACTTCGTGCACTTTCTTTTTATCTCTAACATCAAGTTCTATACACTTAACTTTTACACCGGTTTCCCCTGATAATTTTTTTGCAAGTTCATTTAGTATTTTTATCCTTCTCGCTGTAAGAATTAAGTTTGTTTTTTGTTTGGCAAAAGCTTCAGCACAAGCTTTACCAATCCCGGATGAAGCGCCAGTTATAAATACATTTTTGTTAATGAGGTTATTCATATTTTTTCCTGAATCTGAATAAGTAAAATTTAATACTTTTTGAAATTTTGGTGAGTTAAATTAATAATAATAATTAAGAATAATAGTATGATGAGAAAAGATCAATAATAATTAGAACACGCCTTCAATTACAGTTTTGCAGTTTGAGCAGCGTCCGTTAATTATGTTATCTGCAATAACCGTATGCCAGTTTCTCTTAATAAGCTTTTCTTTACAGTTTGGGCAATAAGTAGTTTGCCCTTCAATGTTATGAACATTGCCAACATAAACATATTTTAATCCTGTCTCCATGGCAGTTTTACGGGCAGCTATTAATGTTTTTGCTGGGGTCATTTCTTTATCCCGCATTTTAAAATCTGGATGAAAAGCAGTAAAGTGTAAAGGAACCGAATCGCCCAGGTTTTTCAGAATCCAGTCGCATTCTTTTTTAATCTCCTCCTGCAAATCATTCTCACCGGGTATAAGCAGTGTTGTTATTTCTATCCAAACATTTGTTTCATGTTTTAACCAGGTAAGTGTATCTAAAACATCCTGTAAGTGAGATGAAGTATTCTTCCAATAAAAATTTTCTGTGAATGCTTTCAAATCAACATTTGCAGCATCAATGTATTTGTAAACATCTTTGCGAGCTTCTTTATCGATGTAACCAGCAGTGACCATAACGGATTTTATATTTTCTTCTTTTGCAATTTTTGAAATATCAATTACATACTCACCAAATATTGTGGGATCGTTGTAAGTAAAAGCAATGGAAGGGGTAGAATGTTTTATTGCAAGCTTCACAACCTCTTCCGGTGATGCAGTAAGCGAATTGAGCTCATCAATTTTTGCTTTACTGGTAGACCAATTTTGGCAAAACTTGCACCCAAGGTTGCAGCCAGCTGTACCAAAGCTAAGAACAGTTGAACCCGGTAAAAAATGATTAAGCGGTTTTTTTTCGATGGGATCTATTGCAAATCCGGTAGGATGACCGTATCCAATAGTATATAAAATTCCACCATGGTTTTGTCTTATGTAGCAAAAACCCGGCTGTCCATCACCAATTTTGCAATACCGCGGGCACAATGTACACAGTAGTTTCCCCCCCGTATCGGGTTTCCACCACTTAGCTATAGTATAATCTGATGAATTTTGTAACGGATCATTCATTTTCAAAATTGCCAATCATTAAAAAGATTAATTATAATTCTTCACAAGAATTATTTCCCTTTATTACTTTTCTTTTTGGGTTTTGCATCTTCCTCTTTAATAGCTTTCGATTTTGCGTACATATCTTTTAGCTTTCTTTCTACAAGATCGAAAACTGTATCCTTCTCATACCCCTCTTTCATCTTCTTGCCGGCTTTAACTCCTGTAAGAATTTCAATTCCTTCTTCTAATCCTGAGATAGAATAGACATGGAATTTTTTTTCAGTAACTGCATTAACAACTTCTTCCTTAAGCATAAGGTCTTTAACGTTCTGAATAGGTATTACCACACCCTGTTCACCAGTTAACCCTTTGGTTTTACACAACTCATAAAATCCTTCTATCTTTTCATTAACTCCCCCGATTGGCTGTACATCCCCTTTCTGGTTTAGCGAGCCGGTAACAGCAATTGATTGTTTGATAGGCAAACCGGAAAGTGTAGAGAGCAATGCAAATATTTCTGCGCAGGAAGCACTGTCGCCATCAACCGTGCCGTATGATTGCTCGAACACAAGGTTAGCATTAAAAGCAAGCGGAATATCCTGCCCGAAAGTTTCTTTAAAATAACCTGATATTATTAACACGCCTTTGTTATAGTGCCTTCCGCTCATCCCGGCTTCGCGTTCAACATTAATAATGTTTCCACTCCCTAAAGAAACTGTAGATGTAATGCGCGTCGGTCTTCCAAAAGAATAGAAATCAGCAGAGTAAACAGCCAATCCGTTTATCTGTCCAACTCTCTCTCCTTCTGTATCCATTAGGTAAGTTCCGTCTTCGTACATTTCTGATATTTTCGATTCAAGCATACCATGCCTGTTTATAGCATTGTTATATGCTTTCTCTACGTGTGCTGCGGTAACAATATCAAACCCGTCATCAATAGCCCAAAAGTTTGCTTCCCTGGCAAGGTCAGCAATTTTAGAGAACCTGGTTGTAAGTTTTTCTTTTTGCCCTGCAAAGATTGCTGCAATTTCCAGCAGATGAGCAATAGCAGTTTTATCAAACTCATTTAGTTTTTCATCTCTGACAAACTTTTTTATTACCCGCGCATACTCGGTTAATACTTTATCCGAACGTTTTATTTCGTAATCAAAATCTGCTTTTACTTTAAACATCTTTTTAAAATCATACTCATGTTCCGAAAGGTAAGAGTAAATATACTGGCTGCCTATTAGTATAACCTTAACATTTATATCAATCGGTTCCGGTTTTAAGGTAGATGAAGAAAATTGAAAAAGGTTTGGCGGATCCTGAATTTCTAATTTATTGTATGTTAAAACTCTCTTTAAAGTTTTCCATACACCAGCTTCTTCGAACAGGTGCATAACATTCAGTACAATGTATCCTTCGTTGGCTCTAAGAAGCGAACCTGCTTTAATATTTGTAAAATCGCTGTAATAATTTCCCCTGCCGTCACTTACTCTCTCGGTAGCGCCGAAAAGATTTGAATGCGTGGGAGATGTTTCAATTATAATCGGAACATCTTTTGTATTGCTGTTATCCATTACGATGTTTACATCATACTCTTTAAAGTAATCGATAGTAAAACCTTCGCTGGTTGTTTCCCCCTCCGGCTTTACACCTTTAAATATTTGAATATTCTCAAGTATGCTTTCCTCAACTTGTTTTAGGTAATTCTTAACCTTTGAATTATCGTACTTTTCTATAAGGTTTTCTAAAACTGCTTTAACCACATCAATTGCACAATCTTTTTCCAGGATTGCAAGTTTTTCCTGGAATTCCTGGCTGATCTTTAAACCGTTTTTAAAAAGTAACTGCAGTTCCTGCTGATGCTCATTGTATTTACCAACAATTTCCTTCGCCTGCTCTTCAGTTAATTTTCCCTCTTTGATCTTTTCATCAAGCTGAAAAATGGGAACTGGTGTATCATCAATCAGCGGAATAATATCCGGTCGGGCAATCTCTCCAACTTTAATCTGACCCAAAGATAATCCAATCTTTCTTAGCTTAGAATCGAAGTTGTTCATCAAGGTTTGTTCTTGTTGGTTGTAACCTGAGATTATATTCTTTTTCTTATCAAGGTACACTTCACTTTCCAAAGCCTTGGGAATGTTTACTTTTAGTACTTCAATTGATTTGCATAAATCACGTTTAAATCTTTTTGCTTTTCCCTTGGGAAAGGTAAGAAGTATTGGATGGTCAGTATCTTTAAAATTATTAACATAAGTATAATCATAAAGTGCCGGTCCATTTGCCCCAATTTTTTCTAACATTTTTTTTACTGTAGATGCTTTGCCGGAACCAGATAACCCAGCAATGTAGATATTGTATCCCGGCGCTCTAAGATCAACACCAAGCTTAAGTGCTTTTAATGCTCTCTCTTGTCCTAAAATTCCTTCAATAGGTTCAAGTTCGCCAGTTGAACTGAACTCCAACATTTCAGGATTACACTTCCAGCGGAGCTGTTCTACAGATAATTCTTTATGTTTCGGTGCTTTTGGATTTCCCATTTATTGCCCATTTTTGTTCGTAAAGATAAGAATCAGAATTAATAATAATGAATCTCGAAAAATTTTCAATAAAAATGTAAATATTATTGTTGCTAATAGCAAAATTCAAAATGTGATGATATGAATTTAATTTCTGATAATTTCCTATTATTCATTTAGTGTTTCTAATTATTTTTTTCACTTTATATTTTTAATAAAAATGATTGAACCTGATTTGAGCAGAGCAAGGGAGTATTTTCCTCATCTTAATAAAGGAATAATTTATTTTAACCATGCCGCAAGCGGACCGGTTAACACAAATTTAAGAGATGAACTCAATTCTCTTCTTAAAGAAAGTCGCGAAGGTAGTATTGATGATTATTCTTCATTTAAAGCGAAGGTAGATGACTCAAAGATTTTATTG
>CAZPSY010000050.1:0-10280 GCA_964589295.1 uncultured Ignavibacteriaceae bacterium | reverse complement strand
CCACGCTCACTCCTTTTGCACTTGCTGCGGGAATAGCGATGTTGTTCACTCCTGCGCCTGCACGGATAATAACCTTTAGATTGGCAGCATTGTTAATTGTGGTTTCATTTACAATTGTTGAACGGACAACAAGAATCGTAGCATCTTTAGCTACTGTTTCAAGATCCTTCTCTCCAAGTTTTGGCGAGTTTTCAACTTCAACATCTAAGTTTTTTAGTTCATCCAGATATTTATCAGGGAACTTATCTGCAATAAGAATTTTGGTTTTCATTTAATACCTCTTACAATTTAATTGCCGTAATAACCGGTTAGATAATTAATTAAGGTAAACCGGGAAAAGATTCTACAAACTTTATTTTTATATCAGGGAATGATTCAACAATTTGTACTTTTAGATCGGGAAAGGAATCTACTATTTGCCATTCGCCGCACTCATGAGGAAATGAATTAACTATTTTTACTTTCAGATCCGGGAATGACTCAACAACCTGAACTGTAATATCAGGGAAAGATTCTACAAACTGGATTTTACCGTAAAGCTTAAAACCATTATGAGTGCAATTACCTGAACTAGTTTCATCTTCGCTTTGTGCAAAAGTCATGCTTGAGGAAAGCAGTAATGTAAGGACGACAACAAAAAAGTTTGGTTTGAAAAATATGTTCATAATTTATAGACCCACTTTCAATACTGCGTGCTTAGTTAAAAAATTATTTTGGGCTAAAGCCCTTACCTGCATACTCTTTGCTCCACGACCTAAAGGTCGTAGCAAAAAAAAGAATATCCGAGGCCTTATTAAATTCACCAGTCATGCTAAACTTTACCTTTTGGACAATCCTATTTAATCATAGGAATTTTAACACCCCAATTTTTAGCGTTGTCTATTGCCTGTTCATACCCTGCATCTGAATGGCGCGCAATGCCCGTTCCCGGATCATAAGTTAGAACTCTTTCAAGTCTTTCCTCAGCTTCTTTTGTTCCATCAGCAACTATTACCATTCCTGCATGTATTGAGTTGCCTATACCAACTCCGCCGCCATGATGAACCGAAACCCAGCTTGCACCGCCAACAGCATTTAAAAGTGCATTTAAAATTGGCCAGTCTGCAATAGCATCACTACCGTCTTTCATTCCCTCGGTTTCACGGTTAGGCGATGCTACTGATCCGCAATCAAGGTGATCTCTTCCGATAACAATTGGTGCTTTTATTTTACCGGAAGCAACCAGATCGTTAAATATTTTCCCCATCTTTGCCCTCTCGCCGTAACCAAGCCAGCAAATTCGCGATGGCAATCCCTGGAAATGCACTTTTTTTTGTGCCAAATCAATCCAGTTGCAAAGTGCGATGTTTTCAGGGAAAGTTTTTTTAATTGCTTCATCAGTTGTGTAGATGTCTTCAGGATCACCGGATAAAGCAGCCCAGCGGAATGGACCTTTGCCATCACAAAAAAGAGGTCTTATAAATTCAGGTACAAAACCGGGAATATCGAAAGCATTTTCAACCCCGTTATCTTTTGCTTCGCCGCGTATGTTATTTCCATAATCAAAAGTTATTGCGCCGCGCTTCTTGAATTCGAGCATTGCTTCAACATGCTTAACAATTGTTTGCTGTGCCTGCTTAATATATTCCTCGGGTTTTTCTTTTCTAAGAACAAGTGCTTGCTCAAAACTCATTCCCATTGGAACATAACCATTTAATGTATCGTGTGCAGAAGTTTGATCAGTTAAAATATCAGGGATAATATTTTTTTCTAAAATTTGCGGAAGAATTTTCCCGGCGTTACCAATTATAGCAACTGAAAGCGCTTGCCCACTCGTTTTTGCATTCATCACTTTTTCCAGTGCTTCATCCAGGTTGTCAGTAAGGAAATCAAGATAACCTGTATCAACTCTTTTCTGTGCACGTGCTCTGTCAACTTCAACTCCAAGGAACGCTGCCCCGTTCATAGTTGCTGAAAGAGGTTGTGCGCCGCCCATTCCGCCAAGTCCTGCGGTTAGTACGAGCTTGCCCTTTAAAGTACCGTTAAAATATTTTCTGGCACACTCCGCAAAAGTTTCATACGTACCTTGCAAAATTCCCTGGCTGCCGATGTAAATCCAACTACCCGCAGTCATTTGCCCGAACATTGTTAGCCCCAATCCTTCTAACCTTCTGAACTCATCCCAGGTAGCCCACTTTGGAACCAGCATTGCATTAGAAATTAATACGCGCGGTGCGTTAGGATAAGTTTTAAATACAGCTACAGGTTTACCCGATTGCACAAGAAGTGTTTCATCGTTCTCCAACTCTTGCAGTGATTTTATAATAGCTTCGTAGCATTCCCAGTTTCGAGCAGCTTTTCCGCTTCCACCATAAACAATAAGTTCATCAGGATTTTCAGCTACTTCAGGATCCAGGTTGTTCATCAGCATTCGCATTGCTGCTTCTTGTATCCATCCTTTACAAGTTAGTTGTGTTCCAACAGGAGCTTTAATGTTATGTTTTACATTTTCCAAAACCTATTTATCCCTTTAAGTGATTTTCGTACAAGTTATCATATTGTTTGTATAAAGATTTTACCATCCACTTTTTTAGAAACCAACTGCTTTTCATCTCTTTTTGAAGATGGTTCATATTTTCCTTCAGCTGATGCGTCAGACGTGTTTTTTCATCTTTAGTTAATTTTATAATCTCATCATCTGAGTTCAGTTTTCCAAGGATAGAATTGAATGCTCTTGTTTCACCAAAGTATGCTTTATTTCCTTCTAACTGTTTGAGTGCCTGTTTGCAAAAAGAACTAAGCAGTTTTCTTTCATTCTTATCAAACTCTAAATTATAATTTGTGAATAGCTTCTTTTTCATCTTTTTCCGATAAATTTTTTAGCGAAAGTAATTTTTCCCGAATCTTCTGGTATCCCGGTTTTATAACTTTATATATATAATTAAGCCGTTCGCTGTAAGGAATGAATGCAGATTTCATTGAATTGATAGTTATTTTTTCAATATCTTCAAGGTTAAGGTTAAAGTGTTCAATTGCAACTAAAAATTCATTTGACAACGTTGTGTTACTCATCAGCCGGTCATCGGTATTAATTGTAACACGAAATTTTTCTTTAAAGAGAATTCCAAAAGGATGGTTTTCAATTTTATCCACCGCCCCCGTGTGAACGTTACTCAACAAACAAATTTCCAAAGGAATTCTTTTATCAAGTATATACTGAGCAAGCTCGCCAAAGGCAATAACGTTTCCATCTTTATCTAAAGTTATGTCATCTTTAAGATGTGTAGCATGACCAATTCTATGAGCCCCGCACCATTGTATTGCCTGCCAGATAGATTCTTTGCCAAAAGCTTCACCGGCATGGATTGTTATGTTAAAATTAGCGCGCTGGATAGACTGGAAAGCCTCAATGTGATTTTTAGGAGGATACCCACCTTCCTCGCCTGCAAGATCAAAACCTACCACACCTTCATACCGGAAATTAACTGCAAGCTCCGCCACTTCCAGTGTGTCTTTCATATTCCGCATCCCACATAAAATCAAACCATAACCAACGCCAAAATCTTTCTTTCCGCGTTCCAACCCTGCCAGCACTGCTCTAACCGTATCATCAAGATACAATCCTTTTTCTGTATGGAAAACAGGAGCGAATCGTGTTTCGATGTAACAAATGCCATCATTTTTCATATCTTCTAACATCTCATACGCAACTCTTTCCAATGCCTCCCTGGTTTGCATTACACCGCAGGTATGTTCAAAACCTTTTAAAAATTCAACTAAGCTTCCGGCAGAAACCCCTTGGTGAAACCATTTTGCAAGTTCATCAGCATCCTGGGTAGGAAGTTTCTTGTATCCCTGCTCGTTAGCTAAATCGATTATAGTTTGTGGTCTTAAACCACCATCCAGGTGATCGTGCAAAAGCACTTTTGGCAGCGCTTTTACTGCTTCTTCAATCGTCATATTTCCTCAGATTTTACATAGGAAAATATTCTATTCTGCCAGCAAAAGCAATTTAGTAGAGATTCCTTAAGCTGATTAAGGCAATGCTCAATTACAGGTATATTGATCTGTATCATGAGTTGAACAATGATTCATATCCTTGATTATCGGGGGGTAATATGGTAAATTTGAACTCCTTAATTGAACTAAAATGATGGAGTAAACATGCAACATTCAAAACTTTTAATTGTAATATCTTTTATTATTGGGATGGTTTTAACCGGTTTTCAATGCTCATCCACAGAACTGACCAGTGCTAAGCTTTATATTGAGCAGAAAAATTTTGATAAAGCAATGGATATGCTTCAAAAAGATGTTGAGAAAAATCCGAAAAGTGATGAAGGATATTTTTTGATGGGTCACGTTTATGGCGAATTGGGTGAGATGGAAAAAATGATCTCTTCATTTAATAATTCGCTTTCAATCAGCGATAAATTTGCAATAAAGATTGGAGACCAGAAAGCTTTTCACTGGGCTAACAATTTTAATAAAGGTGTAAGCAACTTCCAGAGAGGAAATAATGTTGCTGACCCGGACAGCGCAACAATATTTTATGACAGATCGATAAAGTTTTTTAAAGATGCTGCTTTTATTGAACCGGATTCGGCTGATAACTACCGTAACCTTGCTTTTGTGTATTTAAGTTCCGATAAGACTGAAGAAGCAATCGATCCGTTAAATAAATTAATTGAAATGGATAAATCAGAAGATGGATACCAGTACCTGGGCGAAGTTTACTATACTCTTGGTGCTAATAAAAATATTGATTTTATGAACAGTAAGAATCTGCAGGACAGCATTGATGCTGTAACTCATTTTAATAATGCAATAGATGTGCTTGAAGAAGGAAGAAAACTTTATCCTGAAAATAAGAGCATATTAGTCTCACTTTCTGAATCATATGTTGGTGCAAATAAAACTGATGTAGCAATGGATGCTTTTAAAGCAAGTGTAGAACAGGATCCCGGCAATCAGTATTTCAGGTATAATTACGGAGTGTTATTACTCAATGCGAATCGGTATGAAGAAGCGGAAGAGCAATTTACCAAGGCACTGGAAATTGATCCTGTATATGAAAATGCGATTTATAATCTTGGTGTAACTTATGTAAAATGGGGAACGCAGATGAACCTTGATGCTGAAGAGCAGGGAGTTATTAGTGAAGATTATATACAAAAATATGAACTGGCACTTCCTTATCTTGAGAGTGTTGTAGAATTAGATGCTACCAACGGACAAATGTGGGAAATTCTTGGCAAGGTTTACGGCGTTCTTGGTATGACGGATAAAGCTGCTAATGCTTTCGATAAAGCGGACCAGTTAAGATAGTAATTAAATAAATAAATTTAGCAGGTTAGAATGGATCAGAAAAAACAGCCGCAAGGGCAGCAAATTAATATTGAACTTGGCGAAAAAGAAGCCGAGGGTATTTATTCAAATCTTGCTATCATTACCCATTCGCCGGCAGAATTTATAATTGATTTTACACGAATTGTGCCGGGCGTGCCAAAAGCAAAAGTGCATGCCCGTATCATTACTACACCCCAGCATGCTAAAATGCTTTTGAAAGCTTTGAAAGATAACCTGGATAAGTTTGAAGCGCGGTTTGGTGAAATTAAAGTTGAAACTCCTCCAAATCAGCATTTTGGTTTTGTACCTCCGAAGGGTAAAGAAAAGGTTAACTGATTACAGCTACATCTTTCAGTTGTCGGTTTCTCTTAGTTCTAAATGGAAATTTTAAATTCGATTAGTGCTTCATCCTCGGCACGGTAATCAACGCACCTGCAAGAAATACAATGTTAGCAAACCATGCCGTTATCATGGGGTCCAAAACACCATTTTTCCCAAATGCCTGGCTTACTTTCATAAATACCAGGTAGATAAACGTGATCAATATATTCAATCCTACCTGCCCGGCCAATCCGCTTTTCCTTCTGCTTACAGCTATGGGCAGCCCGAAAAGGACAATGATTAAATTTGCTACTGCAAAGGCGTACCTGGAATGATATTCTATTAAGGTTGTTGTAGGATCGTTTCCTGCTCGTTTCTGCGATTCAATCAGTTCCGATAATTCATCCAGGTTCATCTCCTCTACTTTTTGCTGCTTCGTGGTAAGATCGATTGGTTTGAAGTTAAGATTGCTTACAGTTAATGAATCGAAAAAACTTGCTGATTCCTTTTCGTTGATAAATAATCTTTTAACTCCCTCCAGTGCAATCCATTGAGCCGATTGAGTATCGTAACTTAATTTCTGCGCATCAATTCTACCAGTCATCCTGGTTGGATCATCTACATCAAAATCCTGTATGCTTACCCTATTTGCCCTGTTTGTTCCGGCATCGAAAAAAGAGATACTTACTATCCTGCTTTCGGAATCCTGGAAATAGATGTTGCTTCCTGTAAACGATAATCCTTTTTTTAGATAAACCTGTGCGATGTTAATTTTTGTTTTATTTGCCATCGGCACAAGGTATCCTCCAAAGTAAACAGAGAACGCGCTTATTAGCATGGCTGTTACTACAAATGGAGCCATAAACCTGTATAGGCTCACTCCGCTTGCCCTCATAGCAGTAAGCTCGCTAAGTATTGCTAATTTACCGGCAGTAAAAAGTGCTGCGAATAATACGGATACCGGTGTTATCAGCTTTATAATTTCCGGTGCAAATACTGCATAGTAGTGCAAAATTTTAAGCGGCGATACGTCCTGGTCAAGAAAGTCATCAAGGTTTTCCATCGCATCTATTACAACAAAGAGCGCAGTAAAACCGATCAACCCGAAAAATATCGTTTGCAAAAACTGTCTTGCCAGGTACTTATCAAGAATTTTCATATTCGCTGCTGCTGTATTTCATTCTCTTTGGTACAAGTTTTTTAAGAAATGTAAATTGGATAGTAACAGTCTCACGGTTCGTTCTTATCAAAAGAAAAATCCCAATTATTCCCAGGAAAAAATTTGCTGCCCACATTCCAATAATCGGGGAGAAGACACCTCTCTCTGCAAGCTTTTCGCCTCCTATCAGGAAAGCCCAGTAAACAAGAAAGAAGAATAAGCTTATACTTGCGGCAACTCCAAAGCCACCTTTTTTAACCATTATACCAAGTGGTGCACCAATTAACATAAACACTATGCAGGCACCAGGAATGGCATATTTTTTATAGATCTCAACTTCATACTTTTCAATTTCCCTGTTAGCCCATTCAACTCGTTTCATGTTAGAAATTATAACATTCTTTGCTGTTTTAATTCTATCCTGTATCCTAACATAGATAAGTGCATCCGTCTGGTGTGTATTTACTGTAGAATAAACCGTAGCGTATGCAGTGTCTTTAAAGAAATATTTATTTACTTCTTCTTCTAATCCTGTAAAATATTTTTTCCTATTCAATTTTATGCTGTCAACAATCGCTTGCATTTTTCCCACTCTTAATTCTCTTTCGCCTCTTAAACCTCCCTGCGATTGGTTGAAAGTAAATTGCTCGGCATCCATTGTAATTCTGTGTTTCTCAAAAACAAGTTTCCTGTACAACCCCGTCTCTTTTACATCCGATTCATGTATCTCACCGTTTCTTAAATCCATTATCAGGTTTTTCTGGTCGTGTGAAAAAAATATAGTTCCCTTCTCTGCAGTAACAACATTTATTTTTGCCGGATCGGTGTAATCATAAATTGTTACTTGGTTAAGCTCGTTTTTTTGTTCGTCTATTTTTCTAACTAAAATTGCATAGTTTGAAACTTCCTGCGAAAAGAATCCCGACTCCAGTGAAAGTGTAGGTTTTTTCCTGGTGATATCTGACATTAATATTTTTGCCTGGTAGTTGGTATCCGGAAGAATTTCGTTATTGAATAGGAAAAGCAAATAAGCTACAATAATACTTGCTATAAATGATGCAGACATCATCCTGTAAAGAGATGCGCCGGAAGATTTTATTATTGTCACCTCGTTGTTTTGAGACAGACTTCCGTACGTCATCAAAGCTGCTACAAGTGTTGCCATCGGAATTACGAGGACGAGCATCCACGAGAGGTTGTAAGCAATTAATTGAATGATTAGCCAGGTGTCCAACCCTTTTCCAACAAGCCGGTCTGCAAACTTCATTAAAAATTGAAGCAGCAATACACCCATCATTGTAGCTGCTGAATAGATAAAGGGCGCAATATGGTTGCGTAATATATACCTGTGAATAATCATTGATTAAAAATAACCAGAGCTTTATAGTTTAACAAGATTGTAATTAACTTAATTAATAATAATAAAAGAATTTACTATATTAGGTAATACTTATTTGAATCTGTATAATTTATTGAATGCAGAAATTTATACTTTTTTTTACTATTCTGTTGCTCACATTTAGTTGCCAGTCTCATAAACTAGGTCGAATTGCTCAAATTTCTAAAGACGATTTGTACCCGAGATGGTTAATTAGTAACGGCTATCATACAGAGCAAACATCGGGTATAACGTATATTGGCTCCAACAATGAAGACGAAAAGTTTTTTCTTTTAGTAGATGATATTGGCAAAATCCACAGGATGAAAATTACTAATGATACTTCTTTCAGTTTCACTTCAATATGTTTTAGTGAAGAGGTTTTGTGGTATTTTTATGATTTCCCAAAACTTGATTTTGAGGAGATAACTTACGATAAATATACAGGCGATGTTTATTTATCAATTGAAGGCAATGAAGATAATTTTAATGATTTTGTAGGCATCTATAAAATCTCTTTTATTAATAATGATCCTTTTAATAATTCCTTTGAAAAAATTAGGAAACTCAATATTCAACCTGAATCAGAATTTTATAAATATACTCAATGGAATATTGGTTACGAGGGCTTAGGGGTCGATTCAAACTACCTCTATCTTGGTTTGGAAGGATTAGTAAATGATAAGGAATTTGCTGATAGCACAATCATTTATGTAGTTGATAAAAATAATCTTATAATAATAAAAAAAATTAGCACCAAAAAATTAGGCATTCATTCAATCGGGGGATTGTATGCCGATAACAATTTTAATTTGTGGGGAGTTGATAGAAATAATAGAAGATTATTTAGGATTGAATTAAGTGAAGACTTAGAGATCAATGATACAACCAGTTGGAAATTAAAACCAACTATTCCCGGATATCCGGAAATTGATTATGTGGGTTCAATAGAATCTATTACATTGGATAAAGATAGTAATATATTCTTGGTTGATGATCCATGGAGAGAATATTTTATTCCTTCGGAAGATGTTCTTGTTAAGCTTGATTCCCAAACAATTAGTAACTTTAATAATTATATCCCTGTCATTTTCAGGTACAAACTAAAATAAGTATAAGGAGTTAGCGTTGGAAAAAGTTGTTAACTATATAAATAGTAACAGGGAACGGTACGTTAAAGAGCTTAAGGATTTTTTAAGAATCTCCAGTATCAGTACTCTTCCTGAATTTAAAAATGAAATGAATAAAGCTGCACAATATGTTAAGAATTCTTTAACACGGGGAGGACTTAATAAAGTTAAGATACACAAAACCAAAGGGCATCCAATTGTATACGGTGAATGGCTTGGCGCTCCCGGCAAACCAACTGTGCTCATTTACGGGCATTATGATGTTCAGCCGGTTGACCCTATCGAATTGTGGAATTCTCCTCCTTTCCAGCCAACTATAAAAAACGGTAAAATTTATGCAAGAGGCGCTACCGATGACAAAGGGCAAATGTATGTTCATATAAAAAGTCTCGAAGCTTATTTTAAAACTGTTGGTAAACTTCCGGTTAATGTAAAAATTTTAATTGAAGGTGAAGAAGAGATAGGCAGTGCCAGCTTGAGTGAGTTTGTAAACAAAAATAAAAAGATGCTTGAATGCGATACTGTTTTAATTTCTGATACAGCATTATTTGCTCCGGGTTTGCCAACCCTTACCTATGGATTAAGAGGGATTTGCTATATGGAAGTTGAAGTTACAGGTCCGGATAGGGATCTCCACTCGGGCTCTTTTGGTGGCTCTGTTGCAAATCCAATTAATGTTCTTGCTAATATGATAAGCCAGCTACAGGATAAAAACGGCAAAATTAACATACCCGGATTCTACGATGATGTTTTAAAACTTTCAAAAAAGGAACAAGCAAACTTTAAATTGCTTCCACATTCTGATTGGAAATTTGCGCAGGAGATAGGCGTAACTCATTTGCAGGGTGAAGCGGGCTATACTACTCTGGAAAGAGTATGGGTGAGACCCTCGCTTGATTGTAACGGTATAATAGGAGGTTTTACTGGAGATGGCGCAAAAACTGTTCTCCCTTCAAAAGTAAAA
>CAZPSY010000049.1:0-10419 GCA_964589295.1 uncultured Ignavibacteriaceae bacterium | reverse complement strand
TAACTTTATCCATAATATTAAGTTCGTATGACTCACTAATAATAAAAAAGGGGGGATATCCAGCTAGAACTTGATTTATCAAGTTCTAATACTCTAAAAATAAAAGATTTTATTGACTTTAAACTGATAATTTCTTTCTTTTTAGTTATAAGTAACATCAATTGGGTGAAATTATGAAAACCCTCTACATAACACTTCTAATTTTTCTTCTTCCTTTTAATTTGTTTGCGCAGTGGTTCGATCAAAATAGCGGGACAGAAGATGATTTTCTCTGTGTCTTCTTCACCGATACAATAAATGGATGGATTGGTTCAACTTTAGGTTTAATTTACAAAACTACAGATGGAGGAGAAAGTTGGAATTCGTACACAACCAATTCAAATATGGACATTGTCTCAATTCAATTTATTAACCAGGATACCGGTTGGTGCGCAAGCAGTTCTTACTACGGAAGTGGTAGAGGGAAAATTTATAAAACTACCAATGGGGGTGTTAGTTGGGTAGAAATATTTGATGGTTCCCCGATTTTAAGATCAATCAGTTTTATTAGTGAAGAAATAGGTTGGGTAGTTGGTTATTTGGGAGAACTTTTAAAAACTTACGACGGTGGTGAAAATTGGATGTTACAATACCCATTTGGCAATCCTGCCCGTCCGGTGAAAGTTCTATTTCTTAATGAGAGCACAGGATTTGTGGTTGGGGCAAATGGAGTTCATATATGGAAAACAACCGATGGTGGTAATTCCTGGACTAAAACTTATTTTTATCATAGTAGTGCAACGCAAGATATTTCTTTCAGCAATGATCAGAAAGGTATTGTAGTCTCCAGCACTTTTCATCAAGTAAAAACAGAAAATGCTGGGGAAACTTGGGAATCATTCGAAGTTGGTATTGCGAATGGATTTTACGGAGTTGAATATCGTTTCCCAAACATCTGGTTGCTAAGTAGTTACTACAATAGAATCATTAATTCTTCTAACGGCGGCAATAAGTGGTTCCCACAAAAATTATTAGGTGGTAATCACTTATCCGATATCATTTTTATTAATGATACAGTTGGTTGGGTTGTCGGATTTAATGGAACAATATTGAAAACGGTTAATGGTGGTATCCCAGTTGTTGGTAATCCACAACGTCCGGAATTGCTTTATCCCCCAAATGACACAAGTTTAATTATAATCCCGGTTCACTTTGCCTGGAATGACTTAGAATATTCTGTCTATGAATTTCAGCTTGCGTTAGATAGTTTATTTTTAAATATCATCCAGGATGTTGCTCTGCTTAAATCATTTTATTCTTATTATGATTTAATCCTTACTAAATATTACTGGCGTGTCAGATCTGAAAACCTCAATGGTTATAGCGATTGGTCCGAAATTCGGAGTTTCAAAATGGAAGACCTTTTGGATATTCATAACTATGAACTTTTAAGAGAATATTCTTTAGGTCAGAATTTCCCTAACCCTTTTAATCCATCAACAACAATTAATTATCAAATACCAGAATTGAATTTTGTAACAATCAAGGTATCTGATGTATTAGGAAGAGAATTTACAACTCTTATTAACGAAGAAAAGCCAGCAGGAAACTATGAGGTTGAGTTTAATGGAACCAATTTACCAAGCGGGATTTATTTTTATCGCTTACAAGCAGGAGAATTTGTTGAAACTAAGAAGATGGTACTATTGAAATAATAAAGAGATTCAGGCTCAAGCTGGAATGATGTTGTTTTATTTTAAAAATTTTAAATACCAGTTTTTTCTCATCTCATCAACTTCTTTACGGTGTTTGCGCATAAAGTGATCTCCGCCTTCAAGCATTACCAGACGATAAGGAATTTTATGTTTTAATAATTGATATGAAAGATCTAAAGAATCGTGCGGCAGTACACGGTTATCATCGGTTCCATGAAGAATTAGCAAAGGTGTGTTCTTCGATAGCTTTTCAGGGAAATTAATTATTGAACGTGATTCACATTTACTATTAAACTCCTCTTCCGAATAAATTCCAAGTGTTACCTCATAAAGTCTTCGCATAAATTTACTTTCATCAGAATTACAGCGCAGGTTTGCAATTCCACCCGTTACAATTGCACACTTAAATATTTCTGTTTTTGTTAAAGTAAGGTAAGTCATCATACCACCGCGGCTCCATCCTTCAATTCCCCATTTTTCCGTATCGGCAAATTCAAGTTCATCAGCTAAGGGAATTAAATTCAATACATCATTTAGATCATCTCCGCCAAACTCATCCTTTCCCTCTCCTCCTGCATTACCCCTATACTGCGAAGCAAAAACAACATAACCCCAGCTTGCAATCTGTCCAAACAAACCACGTGCAGTAAATGAATCGATTACACCTTTCTCACCAATTCCTCCCCTGTTCCAGATTACGCAAGGATATTTTTTCGAAATATCGGATGGATAAGCGATATAGCCTTTAACTTTTAAACCATCAGAACTATATGTTATGTTTTCAACCACAGTTCCGTTAATCGAATCCTCGCCCCAGCCACTTGTAAGCATCTTTAGTTGAAGGTCCTTAAGTACAATCCTTTTTCTTTCCAGTATTAAAGATTCTGAATTATTCATAAATTGTATGCCGATAGATTTTTTAGTTTCATACAAATATCGGAAAATAAAAAATGGCTCAAAAGAAAAGTAAAGGTAAAACCGATAAAAAGGATTCAAATAGAAAAAGACAGACAAAATTCTCAACCACCAAAATAGTCGGCGTGGTTGTTATATGTTTATTAATCTTTTTTTTCCTGGTAAATAATTTTATGTGTGATGAAAACAACGAAGAGACATACTATAGTTTTAAAAAAGAAGGAGAGCTAACATTTACTGACAGTTCCAAAAATCTTCTGACAAAGATAGATATTGAAATAGCAGACAACGATTACGACCGCCAATTAGGTTTAATGAACAGAAAAAGTATGGAAGAAAACCAGGGAATGCTATTCATTTTCCCTGCAGAAAGATATCAATCCTTTTGGATGCTTAACACTTTGTTTTCTTTAGATATGCTTTTTATAAACAGCAATAAGGAAATTGTAACAATTCATAAGAACACTACTCCTACTTCCCAGCAAAGTTATCCTTCATCAAAGCCGGCAATTTATGTGCTGGAAGTGGTAGCTGGATTTACTGATAAGTTTAACATAAAAGAAGGAGATAAGATTTATTGGATTGGGACGAAGATAAGTCTCTGAAAAAATTTGAGGCTAGTATTTGTTTGTAATTTGTGAATTGAAATTTATTTGTACTTTGGGATTTTGTTGATTGGAGTTTATTTGCTTCCGTAGAGCTCTTCTTCAACAAGCTCACAAATAATGTGAGCAACAGTAATGTGTCCTTCCTGTATCCTCTGAACATTTGAGGATGGAATAATAACAGGCAGATCAACAATATCTTTCAGCTTTCCACCGCTGCCCCCAAGTAAACTGATTATTTTCATTCCTTTCTCTTTGGCTTTTTTCACCGCGCGTATAATATTTTCAGAATTACCGCTTGTAGAAATTGCAAGTAAAACATCACCTTTATTGCCTAAGCCCTCAACCGATCTGGCAAAGATATTATCAAAACCAATATCGTTTCCTCCGGCAGTTAAGTTTGATGAATCTGTTGTAAGTGCAATTGCAGGTAAGGCTGGTCTGTTAATGTGATGACTTAACCGTATAACAAGCTCGGTGGCAATATGCTGGCAGTCTGCTGCGCTGCCTCCATTGCCGCAAAGTAAAAGCTTATTATTATTTTTGAAAGTATTAGTTAAAATATCAACGGCTCTAAGAATATCATCTTTGCAATGCTGGAGAATTTTTTGTTTTGTTTCAGCGCTTTCGTTAAGCGAATCAGTAATAAATTTTTCTTTGTTCATTAATATTTATTTCTTATAAAAATTATGATTTATCTTATACTTCAATAGGATCTTTGAAATGCACAGCGCTTGCAAAATCTTTTATCAGATCCCAATTATTTTCATTTTCAAAAAAGTTTCCGGTTACAATAACTTGCGCACCGTTATTAACTTTACTGCGTGCTGTTTGCGGATTTTTTATACCCCCGCCAACAACAACCGGCACAGAACAAACATCCGCAACAGCTTTTACCATCTCATCCGGCACAGGCTTATCTGCACCCGAACCTGCTTCAAGATAAATTAGTTTCATTCCCAGGTACTCTCCGGCTAAAGCTGTAGCAGCTGCAATATCAGGTTTGTTAGCGGGAACAGGCATACTTCCGCTCATGTAAACTGCTGTGGTGGTTACACCCGATTCTACAAGAATATAACCTGTGGAAATCGGTTCAATACCGGATTGCTTAATTAATGGAGAAGCAATTACATGCTTGCCTATAAGATGTTCCGCGTTTCTTCCGCTAATAACTGATAAAAATAAAATTGCATCGGCAACCGGCGAAACCTGGTTTACGCCACCGGGAAATATTATTACAGGAAGCGAAGTTTCAACTTTAACCTCCTCAATAAATGAATCAAAGCCATTGTTCATCATTAAGCTGCCGCCGATTAAAAAACCATCAACACCCGATTTTTCGCAGTGATGCAGAAACCGCACCAGTTTTTCACCCGATACTTTATCCGGATCTAATAAAACCAGGTATGCAGCCCCTTTGGTTTCGATAGTATTTTGAAGGTTTTTGTATATCTCCATAATAAGCTTTGTCCCGATTTACCGGGATTGAAATATATGAAAAATGACTTTTATAAGAAAGATTTACCAAAATAGTTATATTTCACTGATTAGAAGCAATTTATTAATTAACACAAAGTTAGAAGGAAAATTTGATGGCTAAAATAACCGTTTACGAAAAACCAACCTGTACAACCTGTCGCAAAGTTGCAAAAGCTCTAACAGAAAACGGAGTGGATTTCGAAAAGGTTAATTATTATATACAACCTTTTACAAAGACACAATTAAAAACACTTCTTGGTAAGATGAAGATGCAGCCCTCGGAACTGTTAAGAAAAAATGAAAAAGCTTATAAAGAATTAGATTTTAAAAATAAGAATTATTCAAAGACACAAATTCTTGATATGATGACTAAAAATCCCGACCTTGTGCAGAGACCGATCATTGAAAAAGGAAAGAAAGCAATCCTTGCAAGACCGCCTGAAAGAATAAACGAATTGTTTAAGGGTTAAGTGATTGGCTCTTTCTTTTGCTCATTTTTTCTAAAAATAAATTTGGAAAAACAGTCCCCCTCCCACTCTCTTTTTTCAAAGAGAACGAGATTAACGGGGGACTTATTGGGTGAGGATTTTCAATATATAGGTTTATTTCTTCTCATCCAACAAGGATTTTTCAGATGTTTCTAATTCCTTTAATTGTTCCTTGCTTAATTTTGGATATTCAGGATTTAGTTTTTTCATAGCTTCAACTATTATTTCGGAAACAGCTAATCTTGTAAACCATTTTTTATCTGCGGGAACAACATACCAGGGCGAATGCAATTTACTTGTAGCGGAAATAGCATCTTCATATGCTTTTTGATACTCTGTCCAAAATCCTCTTTCATCAATATCACCTTTCGAAAATTTCCAGTTTTTAGCTGGATCATTAATTCGTTTTAAAAATCTCTGCTTCTGTTCTTCTTTAGAAACGTGCAAAAAGAATTTTAAGATTACTATCCCGTTCTCGTAAATATATTTTTCAAAGTCGTTAATCTGCTTATATCTCTGTTTCCAGATATTAGCATTTTTAAACTTCTCTGGGATTTTCTGGCCCTTAATAAAATCGTGAACACGTACAACCAGTACTTCTTCATAATGCGAGCGGTTAAATATTCCAATCCTCCCTCTTTCCGGCAGCGCTTTGTTAATTCGCCACAAGTAACCATGATCAAGTTCTTCCTTAGATGGCTGCTTAAAACTAAAAACCTGTGTCCCCTGCGGATTTAATCCGCTCATAACATGCTTTATTGTTCCATCCTTTCCAGCAGCATCCATTGCCTGGAAGACCAGCAGCATTGCAAATTTATCCTGCGCATAAAGTTTTGTCTGTAGTTCAATCATCTTCTTAATATTATTTTTAAGAAGATTAACAGCATCTTTTTTTGAATTAAACTCGCCAGTATCCGATGTGCTGATTTTTAAAAGGTTTAATTTAGTGCTTGGTTTTATTCTAAACTTATCATAATTCATTTGCACACTCCCATTGATGATACCATTCATAATTTTAAATTTTAAAAAACATTTTTAATTAACTTATAATGAAATTATTAAAACACTTAACTTTAATCAAACTTTATATTTAGGTTTTACTCTATAAATTTTCATATATGCTGGAATAATAACCTTCTTTAAAAATTACTTTTATAGATTTAAAGCAATATTTTCAGAAATGATCTCAAATAAATTATTTATCTTTCGGATAAACGGAGTTATAAATGATTAGCAAAGATTTACTGGACATCCTCTGCTGCCCCGAAACCAAAGCAGAGCTGGTTCTTGATGGCGAAACACTGGTATCTACAGATAAAAAAACCCGGCGCAGGTACAGGATTGAAGATGATATCCCTGTTATGTTAATTGATGAATCGGAACAGCTAAGCATGGAAGAATGGACTGAGATAATGAAAAAACATGGTAAAGGTACTGAGTAATTTTTCACCTGCAATTCCTTATTAGGGAAAGGGATGAATATAATTTTTAATATTAAATTATTTCCATCCCTGTAATTCACAGAATTTCATCATACTTAAATTATTATTATGGATCCTCTAAACATTATCATATTGCTAAATATTATAGCAACTTTTGGTGCAAATGTAACTGGCGCTAAAAAGGGATTTAAATCAAAAGTAATGGCTGTAAAGGAAAAACCGCAAACTTTTCTCCAGAAATTTCCACCTATTATCTCAACCTTGTCCCTCATAGCTTTAATAGTAGGTGTTTTCCAGGTTGGCACTTTGGAATATTTAGAAGAGTATAACATCATCAGGTATATAGGCGCAGCAATTTACCTGGTTTTTTCCTGGGTGCAGGTTTGGGCATTTAAAACCCTTGGCGAAAATTATTCGCAAGATATATTGATTAAAAAAAATCATAAGCTGGTAACAAACGGTCCATTTAAATTTATAAGGCATCCGCAGTATCTTTGCCAGCTTTTAGTTGATCTTGGAGGAGCCGCGGCAACTTTAAGTTATGTAGTTGGCGGATTGGCTATTATTGAAATACCAATTTATATTATGAGAGCATCAATTGAAGATAAACTGCTTGCAAAACATTTTACGGAAGAATTTTCTGCACATAAAAAGAAAAGCGGTTTTATGCTGCCGTTCATTGGATAGATTTTATTAACTGATGAAAAGCACAATAATTTTTATATTCTTGTTTGTTTTTTCAACCACTGCTTTTGCTCAGGATGATATTGCCATAATAACCGATAAAGGCACAAAACATATTCCTGTTTATTTAAGAGAGGGTTCAGTTTATTTTTCACTTAAAGATTTTGCAGAAGCAATATCTGCAAACCATTATCACAGCAAAAATACAAGTAAGATAGAGTTAAAATTTAAACGTTATCTTTTAAAGGCAACAGGAAAAAATCCTTACATTATTATTACTCCCCGCTCAACCGGCATACCAATAGTTTACCAGCTTCCTACATCCAGTTATGTTATAGATAACAAAGTATATGTTCCGTTAAAGTACTGCCTGGAGCCCTTGCAATCAGCTTATGGAAGGCAGTTAAGTTTTGAAGAGCCGGGTAAACTTTTTATCGGTGAGGAAATTGACTCACCTTTGGAAAGCCAGACTTGGGTTTACAACAATTCTAATCTACCTCCTGTAACAGGACTTTCAATAACCGGTCTTTCAATAACCGAAATGGCAAACGGAACATTAATTCGCATTCATTCAAAAACCAGAATTCCATCATATTACAGTTCTTTTAAAGATGGTATTCTTAAAATTATCTTCCGAAAAGTTAATGCTGATGTGGATAAAACAAACCGCGATAATTTAGGCAGCTTAATTGAAAAGATTGAAACTGAAAATGTTGGACCAGATACGGAATTCAGATTTTTGCTTGGAGACGAATATTCAACAAATGAAGTTATAAATGCTCCGGGAAATACCGATATACTTATAACGATTCACAACAAGATATTTACAACCAATGGTGCGACAGAAAAGTATATTGATAAATGGGATTTTGATGTAATCGTTATCGATGCAGGACACGGCGGCAAAGACCCCGGCGCAATAGGGGTAAATAAGCTTAAAGAAAAAGATATAAACCTTAAAGTTGCTCTGAAACTTGGCAAGTTGATTGAAGAAGAGATGCCGGATGTTAAAATTGTTTATACAAGAAAGAGTGATAAGTTTATAGATCTATACAAGCGAGGAAAAATTGCAAACGAAAATGAAGGAAGTCTATTCATTTCAATTCACTGCAATTCAAACAAAAAAAATACTCCAAATGGAATTGAGGTTTACCTGCTAAGACCCGGAAGAACTCAGGAGGCGATTGACATTGCTGAAAGAGAAAACAGTGTTATAGAGTTTGAAGAAGAACCTGAGCGCTACAAAGCACTTACTGATGAAAACTTTATACTCGTAAGCATGGCTCATTCATCTTATATGAAATATTCTGAAAAATTTTCTGATTTTTTAAATAAAGAGTTTACTGCAAACCTCAGTTTAAAATCCCGTGGAGTAAAGCAGGCGGGGTTCTATGTTTTGGTAGGTGCTTCTATGCCCAGTGTTTTAATTGAAAGTGGATTTATTTCTAACAAAGAAGATTCGGATTTTCTGAAAAATGATTCCGGGCAGCAGCAGCTTGCAGTATCTATTTTCGGTGCAATTAAAACGTACCGCAAATACTACGAAAAAGAAATGGAAGCGGAAATGTAGGGAACTTCTTTCCTATTAGCCTGTATTTCTTTGATTTAAATCACTTTTTCCCTGAATCCATATGATCATCAGATCATCTTACCAGATGTAATTTCATAACAAGAAAGAAGGATAAGATGAATACGAAAAAAGTGGTAGAAGGAACCGATTTCAATTTTGAGCAGGAAGTTCTGCAATCGAACACTCCCGTTTTAGTTGATTTTTGGGCTCCATGGTGTGGGCCTTGTAGGATGGTTGCCCCGATGGTTGAAGAAATTGCAGAGGAATACCAGGGGAAAATAAAAGTAGTAAAATTAAACACTGATGATAACCAGAATACAGCAATGCAGTTTGGTATAAGAAGCATTCCAACACTGGGAATTTTTAAAGATGGACAGATTGTGGATGCGGTAATTGGTGCCGTTCCAAAACAGCATCTTGAAGAGAAGATCAAACCGCATTTGGTAAGTATAAATTAGTCTCATTTATATTGGTTATTATAAAGGGCAGAAGCGTTTCTGCCCTTTTGTTTTTTAAACTTATCACTTACTTCAATATCAAAAAAGTAACGTGGACGATGAATTACTTTTTCATAACATCAATATCACCGCCCGATGTATGAGCACTAAAATCCATACCACCGTTATTAAGATCTGCAATTATTTTATGTTCTGATAATTTAGTTGCATTGTTCATTGTAAGATTGCAGCTAACATCACCGCCAGATGTTGATAACTCCATTGATGCATCAAAATCAGCTGGGAGTTCAACCTGGATATCACCGCCGGACGTAGATAGATCGATTCCAAGATTTAGCCCAAAGTAGTCCAAATTAATATCACCCCCGGATGTATTTGCAACTATTTCAGTACCCTCACAAATCAGTGAAATATCTCCTCCGGAAGTTGAAACATCAAGATTGCCCTCAACCCTCTCTGCCCAAACGTCTCCTCCGGATGTGTGTAATTTTGCAGTGCCGTTCACTCCTCCAAGTTTAATATCCCCGCCGGATGTTGAAACGTCAACATTAAATTTTGCCGGAACTTTAATCTCATATTTCAGATCAATTCCTGAAAACCAGCTAAATAATGCGCCATCCTTGTGCGTAATAATTTCAACCAGGTTATCATCATTCTTAAATTCAAAATTTATTCTTTCCTCTGCATCATCATCGCCTAAAATTTTTATATGCACTTTTGATTTATCCCAATAAGTTACTTCAACATCCCCTGTTGGTGTTTTTACTTTTAATTGTTTACCCGGATTTATTGGAAATGTTTTTTCATGCAAAACTTTGAGATCATCCGTATATGAGGTTGCGCCTGAACCTGCAGCTCCCAAAAATAAAGAGGAAATAAGAGTCACAAATAGTAATAGTAAAATATGATTTTTAAACATTTTTATTCCTTTCATATATTAAGTTTGAAGTTTTAGACTCATTAAATTGTAAATTAGTTACTCAAGATTAAAAAGAATTTAATAATTATAGCAATTTCTGTCAGATTATTGTATAATATTTTTAAGAATTATCTTCTATTATTTTATTGGTATTAATTGAGTGTT
>CAZPSY010000048.1:0-10506 GCA_964589295.1 uncultured Ignavibacteriaceae bacterium | reverse complement strand
TGTATTATAGTTTTTAAAGATATGAAGGTTTCTATTTAAGGATACTCTTGCTGTACAGTTAAGTTTATTTTAAGAACATTATAAAATGATTTCTGAACTTAGTTTTTCCTATTCTTAAAGCAAATCAGCAAAAATTAATCCAAAAACATGGAAATGTGAATGAAAATTCATTGAATAAAAGATCTGTTTTTACTCAACATTAATATCGAATTCTTAAACCATTCCCTCATTTCATCAAACTAAAACCTCTCCAAATTAGAAAATAGATAAAGAACTAGTTTCTCCTCATAATTTCCACTCTTAAATAAAACTATTTTTTGTGGAGATTTTAATAGATTTTTCTTGACTTTGGTTGAGAATTTCTATTATTTTGGAGTGTAGTGGGGAATTGTGGTGAAAGTTACCAAATAATTGAGAAAGAGATGTTTAGAGGACAATATACATATTCAATAGATTCCAAAGGAAGAATAAGTATTCCGGCTAAATTACGGAAACATATTTCTCCCGAAGCCAATGAAACATTTGTAACAACAAAGGGTACTGCTACCTGTATTGATATCTATCCGCTGGATGAATGGCAGCACATGGAGGAAAGATTAATAAAACTCAATCCCTTTAATCCTGATGACGCAAAGTTCATAAGAATGTTTTCGCAGTACGCTTCCGAGGATACGATGGATTCTCAGTCACGTATTCTCATACCGCATTCGCTAATCGAGTATGCCAAAATTGAAAAAGAAGTTCTGATACTTGGTGCACTCAAAAAAATTGAAGTGTGGAACCCGTCTGTTTACGAAGATTATATAAACCAATCAACTGAAACTTATGAGCAGATTGCAGCAAAAGTAATGAAAGAATGATGGAAAGCCATCACAAACCGGTATTGCTGCAGGAGAGCATTGATTTTTTAATAACGAATGAAGCAGGGTTTTATTTTGATGGAACACTCGGATTTGGCGGTCATTCGGAAGAGATATTAAAACGGCTGGGTCCGCGTGGTATCCTTGTTTCAACTGATCTTGATACAAACGCATTTAGTTATTCTAAGAAAAAATTTGAAGCAGATGAAAGAGCAAAACTATATAATTTTAATTACTCGCTTGTTGATGTTATTGCTAAGATTGAAACTATAGAGTTCTTTGACGGTATGTTGGTTGACCTTGGAGTTTCTTCGTTCCAGTTAGATAATTCGGAGGCAGGATTTTCTTACAGCGCAGATACTAAACTCGATATGCGCTTTGATAAAAATTTAAAAATGTCTGCTGCCGATATTGTAAACAAATTTGATGAGATTGAATTAGCAAGAATTCTTTATGAGTACGGTGAAGAAAGAAAATCGAAACTGATAGCCAGGAAAATTTGTGAATTGAGAAAGATCAAAAAAATAAATACAACCGGCGAATTTAAAGAACTGGTTTCAAAACTTGTACCGGAAAGGTATTTAAGAAAATCGTTATCAAGAATTTTCCAGGCATTAAGAATTTATGTTAACAGCGAAATTGATACGCTTAAAACATTTCTAAATAATTCTGTTAATGTTCTTAAAAAAGGCGGACACATAGTGGTAATAAGTTATCATTCGTTGGAAGACAGGGTAGTTAAAGAATTTTTTAAGTATGAAAACCAAAAATGTGTTTGTCCTAAAGATATTCCGATTTGTATCTGTAACAAGGAACAAACACTAAAAATTATAACAAGAAAACCTGTTGTACCATCTGCTGAAGAAATACAGTTTAATAAACGTGCACGCAGTGCAAAACTAAGAGTTGCCGAAAGAATATGAAGAAAAGCGCTAAGCCGTTAATCGTAATAGTGATGTTCTTGCTTTTAGTTATAACGACACTTGTGTTAATTAGTGTAGGATTAAGATTAAAGTATGAAGAATCTGTGCGCACAAAAGTTGAACTTCAGAAAATATTAAAATCGGAAAGAACTAAGAAGGTTAACCTTGTTGCCAATTACCAGATGGTGGCTGCTGAAGATATTATTACCAGTTCGGCTAAAAACGATTTAGGAATGGTACAGAATAGTGAACCTGGAATAAAGATAACGGTAAGTAAAGATAAAATTGAGGAATTATCAAAATTATTAAAAGAAAAATATGATTAACTCCCGCGCACTTGTTGTATTGATCTGCGTGTTTCTCTTTCTCACTTTTTTGGTTTTCAAATTAGCTGATATCCAGATAATAAATAGCGAAGAGTTGAAGTATTATGCCGAGAGGCAGCAAACAAAAACCGAATCAATTCAAGCGGATAGAGGATTAATATACGATCGTAATAATCTGCTTCTTGCATTCAACAGTGATGACGTTTCCTTCTACATTGATCTTAGAATGCTTCCTGAAAAAAAGAAAAAGGAAGTGGCTGAAAAATTTTCCGTCGCGTTTGGAAAAAGTGAGCAACACTATTTAAAAATAATGAACCAATCCGGGAAAACTGTTTGCCTGGAGAAGAAAGTAAAACGCGGATTAGCATTTAATCTCTTGAACTATAAACTGGCGGCATTGTTTTACAGGGAAGATCCAACAAGAATTTACCAGTACGGTGTTATCGGCGCGCACGTTTTAGGTTATGTTAATCATGAATATGTTGGAGCCAATGGAATTGAAAAAACATTTGAAGAAAACCTTAAAGGTGAAAACGGCACACGGCTTGTAGAAAGAAATGCCATCGGTGATATGATAACAGTTGCCGAGGAAGAAACCAAGCCAGCCATACCCGGCGACAATCTTTTTCTTACAATTGATAAAACATACCAAAGCATTCTTATCGAAGAATTAATCAATGGATTGGAAGCTTATAAAGGAAAAGCAGCTTCCGGAATTATTATGGATCCGAAGACCGGGGAAATTTTAGCTCTTGCAAATGCTGAAGATTTTGATCCTAATTTCTACTGGAAGTACAATGATTTCCAGAGAAAGAACAGGGTAATTACTGATACCTACGAACCAGGTTCAACTTTTAAATCAATTACAATGGCAGCTTTACTGAATGAAGGCAAATGTAAAGAAAGCGATCTTGTCAATGTTGAAAATGGTAAATACAAATTCAGGAACAGCTACATATATGATACACACAAGCATCAATATTTAACTGTAAAGGGTGTTATGGAAGAGTCCAGTAATATTGGTATTTCCAAACTAATTCAGGAACTGGATGCAGAAACTTACTACAAATACCTTAGAGATTTCGGGTTTGGTACATACACCTCACTTTCCCTTCCTGGTGAAGTTAAAGGCAATCTGCGGACTCCCCTCAACTGGTCTAAACTCACCAGAACATATATGTCGTTCGGATACGGACTTTCTGTAACCCCTTTACAGCTTGCTACTGCGTTCTGTTCTGTAATCAATGGTGGAATTTTATTCGAGCCACAAATCCTTAAAAAGCAGGTTGATAAAAACGGTGAAATGATTTTTCAGTCATCTCCAGTAATTGTTCGCAGGGTAATTTCAGAAGAGACTTCGCTAAGGATGAGAAACATACTTGCAGGCGTTGTTAAAAATGGTACGGGAAAGAATGCAAGGATTGAAAATATTTCTGTTGGAGGAAAAACAGGTACGGCAAAGATAGTTGAAAACGGTAAATATATAGCAGGTAAGTATAATTCATCATTCATTGGATTTTTTCCAGCCGAAGATCCTAAAGTTGTTTGTCTTATCCTGGTTAACGAACCTGAACTAGAAAAGTACGGCAGCAAGGTTGCAGCACCAATCTTCAAAAATGTTGCTGAAAGAATTATTCAAACTGATCTGCAATATTTTAAAGAGAATAAAAAATTACCGGGAACAGAATCGATTGAAATAAATAACAAAGAAAATATTGAACCGGTATTTGTTAAAAATAACAACCCGACTAACAAAATTAAGCCGATCCAGGTAAATTATTCTAATGAGATAAATAAAAATGTTATGCCCGATCTCAGGGGACGAACGGTTAAAGATGCGTTGGTGATCTTAAACATGCTTGGTCTCAACTATAAAATTAATGGTTCAGGCGTGGTAACAAAACAAAGTATAGCGCCGGGTACAATTATAAAAACTAAAAAGGATTGCATTGTGAATTGCTCAGAAACATCAGTAACCGGGGCAAACGTATACTGATGAAACTATCAGAACTTCTAAATAAAATCAGCACTATCCAGGTAACAGGCAGTATGCCTGATACAGATCTTGCTGGAATAGAATTCGATTCAAGAAAAGTAGAAAAAAACTCTCTTTTTGTTGCTATAAAAGGGTTTAAAATAGATGGACATAACTTTATTCAAAATGCTTTGAACAGCGGAGCTTCTGCAGTTATTCTCGAAAATGAGGAAACTGTGCCGGAAGGATTATTTAAAGTTTTTAATGCAATAAAAATTTTAGTTAAAGATTCAAGAATTGCTATGGCAGAAGCATCAAATTATTTCTATGGTGAACCATCAAAAAAAATGAATGTGATTGGAATAACCGGTACAAACGGTAAAACAACTACTTCTTACTTTGTAAAGAGTATTCTAGAGCAAGCTGGCTTCAAAACAGGTTTGATAGGAACAATTAATAATTATATCGGGCATGAAAAAATAAGCTCAAAACTCACCACTCCCGAATCTAATGAGATTAACAAACTTTTAAGCGAAATGCACTCAGCTGGCTGCAAATATGTGGTGATGGAAGTTTCTTCACACTCACTTGCATTAAACAGGGTTTATAATATTGATTTTAACTCTGCTGTGTTTACAAATCTCACAGCCGAGCATTTAGATTTTCATCAGAATTTTGAAAAATATCTTGAAGCAAAAAAACTATTGTTCGATTCTTTACCGGAAGGTTCCATTGCTCTCTATAATGCAGACGAACTCCATAGCGTTGATGTTATGAAGGACTGCGCTGCCATAAAATACAGGTATGGTTCCGTTGCTGATGCAGATTTTAGAATAGAAAACATTAGTTACAATCTTGATGGAACTTCTTTTATTATTTCGCATAAAGGGAACAGTTATAATATTGAAACAACACTTGTTGGCGACTTTAATGCTTATAACGCATGTGCCGCTTTTGCGGTTTCGGTTCTTTCGGGCATTAAACCTGATGATGCTCAAAGCGGAATTAAAGCTACATCACAAGTTCCGGGAAGGTTTGAAGTTTTTAATAACGGCAGCCGGAAAATAATAATTGATTATTCTCATACACCCGATGGACTTGAAAAAGCTCTGCTTGCAATACAAAATTTAAAAAGTGAAGATCAAACTGTTTACACTGTTTTTGGCTGCGGTGGAAACCGTGATAAACAAAAGCGTCCGCTTATGGGAAAGATAGCTACAGAGTTAAGTGATAAAGTAATTATAACTTCTGATAATCCAAGAGATGAAGACCCTGTTTCAATAATAGAAGAGATAAAAGCAAGCATAGAGAAGGATAATTATAAAGTGATTGAAAACAGGGAAGAAGCAATTAAGGAAGCCATTGTTAATGGTAAGAAAAACTCTGTTGTACTAATTGCAGGCAAAGGACACGAAGATTACCAGGAGATTAAAGGTGTGCGGTCTCATTTTTCTGATAGAGAAGTTGCTGAAAAGTATTTGCATAATTGAAAAGCATAAGGTTAAATATTGAAGATATTTTCAATCTGCCATCAGCAGTTATTTATAACCCGGATGATCTTAAACCGGTTTCGCACATTACAATTGATTCAAGGAGCGTAAAAAAAAAATCGTTATTCATCGCAATAAAAGGAAAGAAATTCGACGGACACAATTTTGTTGATGGAGCAGTTTCTAAAGGTGCATCGGCGGTTCTAATAAATTCGGATAAGTACAGAAACTATGATTTTTTAAATGTACCGATAATTACTGTAGCAAATACGACTAAGGCACTTGGCACTATAGCAAATATCTGGAGAAATAAATTATCAACAAAAATAATTGGAATTACAGGAAGCTCAGGTAAAACGACAACCAAGGATATGCTGGCAACAATACTTGCAGAAAAATATAAAGTGAATAAAACTTACTCAAATAATAACAATCATATTGGTGTGCCGATAACAATTTTAAGCACAACAAATAAGCATGAAGTGCTGGTTGCCGAGCTGGGTACTAATCATTTTGATGAGATTACGTACACTGCTGGAATTCTTGAACCAGATTATGGAATGATATTGAATATTGGAGATTCCCATTTAGAGTATTTAATAAATCGTGCTGGTGTTTGGAAAGAAAAATCAGCTCTTTTTTATGAAACGATAAAAAATAACGGTAAAGTTTTTATCAATAACGATGACCCGGTTACAAAACGTTTTGCCGGCAAGAGTAAAAACCAGGTTACGTATGGTTTTTCCGGCAGGACTGATCTTAAAGCGAAGATTAAAAAATATTCGGCTGACGGAAAACCGGTCATCGAGATTAAGTATAAAAATAAAAAGCTTACAGAGACATTAAATTTTTATGGAGAACAAAGCGCATACAATTACATAGCCGCTGTTGCTGCAGCTTACGAATTAGGATTAACAAAATCACAAATCTTATCCGGAACTAAAAAAATTAAAGCAACTCCGCAGCGGCTTAATGTAATGCAGTGTAAAAACTTTGTTCTAATTGATGATACATATAACGCCAATCCCGATTCTGTAAAGGGAGCAATTGAGCTTGTTGGCAAAATAAGTTTGTCTGACAAAAAGATATTGATACTTGGTGATATGCTTGAGCTTGGTAAAAATAAAATTGAATTACATAAACGATTATCATCTGTAATAAGAAAAAATAAAATTGCTCAACTCTACACTATCGGTCGGGCGATGAAACACCTTAACGAAAGTTTAAAAGTTAAAGGAATATTAAAAAAACATTTCAGAACAAGAAAATCGTTAATGAATTTCATCACAAAAAAAGATTTTAATAACTCTGTCATCCTTGTTAAGGGTTCAAGAGGAATGTTAATGGAAGAATTTGTTGTTGCATTAAAAAATAGTAACTGTTAATGCTTTATTACCTGTTTGACTACATAAATAAAATTTACGCACCTCCGGGATTCGATATTTTTCGATTCCTAACTTTCAGATCTGCACTTGCGGCAATCACTGGTATGTTTTTGGCATTTTACCTGGGACCAAAGGTCATAAAGCTTCTTACCAAAAACCAAATTGGAGAAGCTAAAAAAGAAGACGGACCGAAATTTCACTGGTCTAAAGCAGGAACGCCAACTATGGGTGGGATAATAATAATTATTTCGGTTGTTGTTCCGGTTTTGCTATGGGGCGATCTAAACAGCACTTATATTATTCTTATTCTTGCTGGAACCGTATGGTTAAGCGGTGTTGGTTTCCTGGATGATTATTTAAAAGTAGTTAAAAAATTTCCGAATGGTCTAATTGCCCGTTATAAATTGCTCGGTCAGGTTTTAATCGGTATTGCTATAGGTTCAGTTATATATTTCTCCCCGGAATTTGAAGGTATCAATACATTAACAACTGTTCCTTTCCTTAAGAACGTAAACCTTGATCTTTCTTACTTATATATTCCTTCGGTTGTTTTTATAGTTACTGCCACATCAAATGCTGTTAATTTAACTGATGGCTTGGATGGATTGGCTATTGGTTTAATTGCAATTGTGATGATAGCTCTTGCAATAATTAGTTATATAAGTGGCAATGCTATCTTTTCAAATTACCTTAACATAATTTACCTGCCCGGTTCAGGAGAACTGACCGTGTTTGTTGCTGCTTTGGTTGGCGCATCACTTGGATTTTTATGGTATAACTCTTACCCCGCACAAGTATTTATGGGCGATACAGGTTCGCTTGCGCTTGGCGGAGCTTTCGGAATTTTAGCTGTACTGATAAAGAAAGAATTATTGATTCCTATCCTGGGTGGCGTATTCTTTATGGAAATAATTTCAGTAATCATTCAAAGAGTTTACTTCAAGTATTCAAAGAAAAAATATGGAGAGGGTAGAAGAGTTTTTAAAATGGCTCCACTACATCATCATTTTGAAATGAAAGGACTTCCTGAACCAAAAATAGTTGTAAGGTTTTATATAATCGCTATTGTTCTGGCAATAGTAAGCTTAGTATCGTTTAAGGTTCGCTAATGGAATTAAAAGGCAAAAATATTACTGTTATAGGTGCCGGAAGAAGTGGAGTAGGCGCTGCAAAACTTATTAAAAAAGTTGGCGGTATTCCGTTTGTAAGTGATGCGGGCAAAGAGAATGAATTGTCCGAATCAATTAATAGTTTGAAGGAATCCGGGATAAATTATGAAACCGGTACACATTCTGAAAAAGTATATGATTGCGAGACAATGGTTGTTAGCCCTGGTGTACCGGTCAATGCTGCTGTACTTAATAATGCAAGAGAAAGAAATATAAATTTAATAAGTGAAGTTGAACTGGCTTATGAATTTTGCAAAGGAAAAATTATTGCAATAACTGGAACTAACGGTAAAACTACAACAACCAGTTTGTGCGGGCATGTTTTTAATAATTGTGGATTTAAAACACACGTTGCAGGAAATATTGGATTGGCATTTTCAGAAATAGCGCTGGATGTTGAAGAAAACGATTTCGTTGCTTTGGAAGTTTCAAGTTTTCAATTGGATTTGATCGATAAGTTTAAACCTGAAGTTGCAATGATTTTAAACATAACTCCAGATCATCTTAATAGGTATGATGATGATCTTGAAAAATATGCTGATTCAAAACAACAAATATACAAAAACCAGGATGAGAATGATTATCTAATCTTAAATGGCAGTAATGAAGCTGTTCTTAAATACTTGAAAGATCATAGAAGTAAATCGTTTTTCTTTTCGCAAAATGCAGAACAAAACCATGGCTGCTATGTAGAAAAAGAAGATGTGATATTCAGATTAGCAGGAACGGAAAAATTCAGATGTAAGAGATCTGATATAAAAATAAGAGGTGAACATAACCTCGCTAATGCTATGGCTGTAATTATTGCAGCAAAAATTAATGAACTGGATAATGAAAAAATTGTTGATGCACTGAAAACTTTTGAAAGTGTAGAACACAGGCTGGAATTAGTGAGAGAAATTGACGGCGTAAAATTTATAAATGATTCTAAAGCCACAAATGTTGATTCGGTTTGGTATGCCTTGCGGAGCTTTGATGAACCGATTTTCCTTATTCTTGGCGGGCAGGATAAAGGTAACGATTACGAACAGATTAAACAGCTTGTCATCGAAAAAGTTGTTAAGATTTATGCTATTGGTTCATCTGCTGATAAAATTTTTAATTTTTTTCATAATTCTGTTAAAGTTGAAATAAAAAATTCAATGATTGAGGTAATTACTTCAGCAATAAATGAAGCGCGAGAAGGAGAGGTGGTTTTACTTTCTCCTGCATGTGCAAGTTTCGATATGTTCGATAATTACGAACACCGTGGAAAGGCTTTTAAGGAGGCAGTGAATAATATATAATGAAACGTCTCGCTTTAATAATATTTTTTAATGCTATTGCTCTTATGCTTCTAGGACTGGTTATTGTGATGAGCGCAAGCAGCACTTATAGTGTGTTCAAATTTGAAAGCGTGTTTCATTTATTTAATTCTCATTTATTCAAAGTGGGTTTAGGCATTTTGTTTTTGATAATTTTTTGTTTTATACCGTACGAATTATATAGAGGATTTAGCAAGGGTGCATTGATTGCTACCGCTGTAATCTTAGTCATTACTTTAATAATTTCACCAAGTATAAAGGGAGCAGGAAGATGGCTTGATCTTGGATTTATTTCGCTGCAACCGGCAGATATTGCTAAGCTCGCATTAATAATTCATCTTGCTTTTTTATTGGAAGATAAAACTAACCTGATCGAAAATTTCAGGCATGGCTTTATGTACCTGTTTATCTGGGTAATACTCATTTCCGGTTTAATTTTGATCCAGCCAAACTTTAGCAACGGAATCCTGCTAATCATGATCTCACTAACAATAATGTATGTTGGTGGTGCAAGATTAAAACACATATTTGTTTCGCTAATTGGTGTTATAACAGCTGGCGGATTTGCAGCACTAATTTACCCCCATTCCAGGGAAAGGATTTTCTCTTTTGTTTCCAGTTTACTAAACGGCGGCGATATAAATCTTCAGGTTAAACAGGCGCTCTACAGTCTTGGCAGCGGCGGTATTACCGGGGTTGGTGTTGGCAACAGTATGCAGAACAACCTCTTTTTACCGGAAGCTTATGGCGATTTTATCTTTGCAATTCTTGGCGAAGAACTTGGATTTATTGGAGCTGTGCTGGTACTTATTAGTTTTTTTGCTCTGTTTATTGCAGGCATTATGGTTGCTAAAAAAGCTAAAGACAGGTTTGGGCAGATCCTGGCATTTGGTATTACTCTATCTGTTGTTACTTATGCTTTTGTTAATATTGCTGTAACTACAGGTTTGCTGCCAACCACTGGTCTTCCATTGCCATTTATAAGTTACGGCGGAACCTCGCTTTTGTTTCTATGTATTTCTGTTGGAATTTTAATAAACATTGCGCTTTCAAACGAGGCAAAAATAATAAGCG
>CAZPSY010000047.1:2531-10657 GCA_964589295.1 uncultured Ignavibacteriaceae bacterium | reverse complement strand
GATTAAAGATAAAGAGTAAAATTAGTTTTTTCAGGTTTGATTTCCTTTTATTTGGCTGTTGGACAACTAAAAAAGAATCTAGGTTCAGGTTGATTAGCCCATTTGCTAACAAATACCTGACAATTTCCTGCCTTAATAACTTCTGTTCTTGTGCCGTCAACTTCAAATGATCCAAGCTTTTTAGGCTGTGGATCGTGCAAAGCTTTACTGATCCCACCAATTACAAGACATACAATAAAGGTTATAAGAGAAGTTAATACTACATAAAATTTTGTTTTTAAAGACATAGGTATTTCCCTTATTTTACTCTGATAACCCACACTGTTTCGACATATGCTGGTTCGTTGTTTCCTTGTGTTCCGGTGAATGCTTGAGCTGCTGCTGTGGCTGTTCCAGTTATTGACCCAGATGGTGTATTAGTTCCAGATGCAGAAAATGCAGCATTACCATTAGATCCTCCTGTTACCAAACCTATAGAGCCTGTTGGAGTTTTTGCTGTTACCCCTAAAGCAGGAAGATCCACTGAACCGCTCCAACTATGACCATGATTTATATTTGAAGTAACTGTCCATTCTTTACCCCAGGTTCCCAGTCCCCCAGATACAGCTATTGTCCCACTCGCACCACCACCAACAAATGTAACCACTCCACCACCACTTACCCAAGCTGAGGTACTTCCCGAATAAGGTACTACCGCACCAGAAACGGCTGTATTTGGATGATCATGATTTATATCAACAGATAAATTTGCGCCTGTTCCCATCCCATGATAATGACCAGGTACACTGACCGAATACGTTGCAGGTGATCCCGAAAACGATAATCCCGAAGCCGGTACGTTTGAAACTGCGTTAGTTCCAACAGGAGTATATGTATTTGCACCACCTGTAGTTCCGCTTGTAGTATTTCCTCTTGGGTATTTTGCCGTCATACTAGGTAATACAGTTCCAGCCCTTAACTTACTTCCATCTGTCACGTTCTGCGCTGTAATAGTGTGACCGTCAGCCCTCATAAAACCGTCTTTTATAACTCCTGAAGCTGGCGGTTGCCAAGCGTCAGAGGCTTGAATATTGGGCATTACTGCGACCATCCCACCAATAGGAACAGAACCAGGGCCAGATACAGGAGCGTTTAAACTTCCTGTAGAACTATTTGAAATCCAAGATTCAATCTTAGCTTTTTCTATATCTGATTTGCTAACCGCATAAACTATTGTGCTTAATAAAACTGTTAAAGGTATTAAAAACTTAATCCACTTTTTCATAACTTTGCTCCTTATTAGCCTGTAATTCTCCAGTCACCATTACCGTTATAAGTTAATTCTACATAATCGTTTGCTGTTTTAAGTTCAAGACTAGCTGCACCCATAATTGTGTCTGAACCGCTTGGGTTTAATGTAACATAATTGGTTTCGCTCCATGTTCCTTCATAATCAGCTATTTTAAGCGTCCATCCTAATGCTGGATTTCCTGGCAAAGTTAAAGCAAAAGCCCCTGAAGTAGTGTCGGCTAAAACTTTATCGTTTGCTAGTATTGCTTGCGCTCCACTTGCAACATAAGTATTCCAAAATTTATTAGGAACAAACTGAGAAACACTGGCAGTAGCATAAGTCAAAATGCAAATTACACCTGTCCCATAAATCGTAACAAGATCATCACCAGCGAGTTTTATTTGAGTTGTATTTGCAAGAAAAATAGAACCGTGATCATGATACTCATAATCTGATCCCACTTTAACTTTAAAACTCATCTCAGGTACAACACCAAGGCCGTGAGTGATCGGAAGTAATGCGTCTAAATCATCAACCGTCATTTCTAAAGTTCTAGGTTTTGATGCTTTGCTAAGACCTGTCGATGATCTATTATAGAGTTTTAATTCAACTTCTGTCGTTGAAATCTCATCGCTAAGATCAAAATAAAGATCGTTTACATCCATGTCCACGATGTTATCTAAGAGTTCTCTTGCTTGATCATCTGCGCTAATTCCTGTCATTAACCACTTTTGAGATACAGGCGAAAGTGTACGGTTATGGGATAGTTTTGATGCAAATATTTTTGAAATATCATTATCACTTAGAGCTAATTTAGCAAAGAAAAATTCATCGATTAATCCATCATACTCAAAACCAGCGTTATTCATGTTTCCTACGTTAAAACTTCTAGTAACACCAGCACTGTATAGACCAGCCGCCAACACGCCTGTTACTGATAACTTACCATCAATGTATAAATATGCCGTATTGCTTGAAGCAATATATTTAGCTGTAATATGATGCCATCCAGTAAGTAATGAAGCATCGCAATAAAAAGAGCTTACTGCTCCTCCATCTATAGAGGTTCTAAAATATAAAAGTCCTGTTGGCTCTGAAGTCACTGCAAAACACCTTTTATTTCCGCTTGTAATGTATTGCCCAAATAATGCTTTTGTAGCTCCAGGAATCCAAGACGCAGGTTTAAACCAACCACCACATGTAAAATCATTATCACCTGGATCAAAAAAAGCATCGGTAGAACTTAAATATTGAGTAGATCCATTAAGAGAAACCGCTTTAGATGCCTGTCCTAAAATATCTGTCCCAAATGTGGCTGATCCGTTATTTGTAAGAGATCTCGCATTCCCAGAAGCATCAAGCATATCGGCTAAATTGTACCAAGAAAGATTTGCGCCAATTGCAGCACTTGGAAAACTTGCGCTTGCTAGTTCGTGTCCTGCTGCGATTTGACCGCTTGTGCCAACTGCGCTTATAGCTTGTAGTGGTAATGTATACTCAAGGCTTGCATCAACGCCCAAGGCTACGTCATGTCTTCTGATAGCAAGCGTTTCAATGTTGCTAAAAGATCCGGTAGCTTTTTGAACTTTCCCAATTGGAACATATCTACTTAGATTAATATCGTCCGGCGTAGTCGTAGAAAATACAAGCTGGCTTGTTGTCATTGCAATTAATCGGCGGCCATTGACAGCCGAATATGCAGGAAATAAAAGCCTATCAAAATAACCGTAATAATTCCCATCAGCCCCAGCAATAAATGTTGCTAAATCTGGTGATAAATCTGCTGCACAATAAATTTCTGATCCATCAGATAAAAGGAGAAATCCTTTTTTTATAGTTAAAACTGTACCTGTTAATTTCTGGAATTTAAAACTTGAGTCTCCCGATGCCCCTGGTTTCCAAGAGCCTGAACCCTGATCAAAAACCATTGCCTGACCATCTTCGGGAGCTGTAGAAAAATCAACGTCAGTAAGTTCATCAAGCTCGATTGGATCATCAAACATAATAATAGCTAAGTCTCTTGGAGAACCGCTATTATTTGTTAGTGTAATCTGTTTTTTTTCGTCTCCAACTTTTGCGATAATTCCAAAGTCTGTTATAGGTGGAGTAGAGGTTTTTGTTAGTCTTATGCCTAATTCTTTGTTTGCTACCGATGTCACTAGGTAGACATCATATCTTAAATTGGCAAGATCTGTATTAAAGTTATGATCTAAATCGGTTGAAGCACTATCGGCCAATGCCTCTATTAAAAAAAACCTATCGGCCATATTATCGCCGATTTTTTCATAGATCCCTTCAATAGCTGTATGAAGTGCCGAACCTCCTGCTGTTCCAAGCGCAGGATGATTAATTTCTAATCGTGATACTATAGCCATCTATTTTTATCTCCCAAATGTTGCAAAATTTATTGTGTCATAAACAAGGGAATCTCTAATAACTGTGCCATCAATATAAACTTTAATTTGACCATGCCTTGTGCTAAGCATTAATCCTACAATTCTTGGAGCTATCTTCTGTTTCTTTATTTTTATTTTATCATTAAAGCTTATTCGAGCTTCTGCCATCCAAGACATATTCATGTAATCTTGGCCTGAACATTCGGCCAATGTTTTGATTACATTATTTCTGTCTTTGCCCTGGATTAACACTCTATTTATTCCCTCGTAATTATGACACCAAGCTGGCCTATTTGGATCGGCGTAATTCCAAACTCCAAAATAAGCTGGCCTAGTTAAATAATCAAAATACCATCTTAATCTATACATAAATCATAAACTCACGCTGTAAAAGAATATGCTAAAACTTGTTCGGCTTGATAATATCCACCTTCAGCGTAGGCAGAAGGTATATATATTCTTTCTTTACAATGACTATTTGTTCCTAAAACAGTGTCAAGAGCTTTTCCAATCGAGCCATCAACGGGAGTTGTTGCTAATGTTTCTGTTCCAAGATTGTCGTAAACCATACTCTCTTTAACTACGCCAATAGCTGTTGCCAAAGAAAACCCTAAAGCTGTAGTAAAAATTGAAACTTCAGAAACACCAGCATCAAACTGCTGAACTGTTGTTGCATCTGCTTTTTGATCGATCCAAAGACCACCTGAAAGACCATCAGCATTATTTTTGCTTGTGCCTGAAGAATCACCAAGACTTTTTAGAGCTGCAATGTCAAGAGCTGGAGTTCTTGCGCCTCCATAAGTCCACGCCAATGTTGTGTTATATGCCTGTAAATACCATTTGCAATTTGTAATCGGGTCTATCGTAGCATCATGATACACATATAAATCTGCGGCACCAGTATTTAGAGATTTATCTATTAAAGGAGCATATGAGTTGTTTTGAACACTTCCCAAATCTAAACCCACGGCTAAAACATCGCCAACGAGCGCATCAGCAAGCTCAACACCGTCGATTGTTTCTGAAACTGTAATTGAAACTGTCATTTTTAAACCCTCTTATTCTAAAGTTATCGTAGCAGTATCCCCGCCCACAATCCCGTTATAGCCAGGACTCCACCCGTTAAATGGAATCATTTGAAACGACCACAATTTTGCTATTATTTTTAGCCCCTGTGGGTCATATCCAATTTCTCGAATTAAACACGGCACATTATTAAACTGTGTTCCTTCGATCTGAACATTTATTTTAACAAAATTGCCTATATCCTGTAATAAAGATCTCCAAGTCAGGTTAACATTAATGATTTCAAGATAACTAGAACAAATTTTTAAAATCTCTATTATTTGATTCTCAACATTATCTTTGATGTAAAGGTTTGGAAAGACTATTTTTTTTGAAATCTCTTTTCCTATTTGATTAATGGAAGCTTGGTTTCTATACGTCCCACTTTCCCAAGCGTTTTCGTTTCGATTTGGTAAAAAATTATAACTTGCACGAACCCTATTAAAATTCAGGGTTTCATCGTTTCTTGGCAGAAAAGAATCTTTCTCAACATCCCAGTTTTTTATTGTAAAAGTCCCTGTAGTAAATTCATCAAAATGTAAAGAAGATATTGACAATTTGCCATTAATATTAATGAAAGGTTCTAACCGAACTTGTTCCAAAAGCGAAAGCATATAGTTAAACCCCTCCTGGGGTTCTCTTAGCCAAATCCTTGATTTTATATTATAAATTCCAGATTTCACCGGTAAAATTTTGTTTTTATAGTAATCCCATGTACTGTCAAGTTTTGCTGGATCTAACCCAAGGTGTGTTATTAAAATGTCTTTAGCCTGTTCAACTGCATTATCTCTATAAACGCCTAAATCTTTGCCCCTAACTTTGACAAATAATTTGTCGCCTCTTTTATAAGCATAGGGTTCAGTTTCTATAAGAGTTGTTCCCACCGGAACCGTGTCTTTTTGAAGAAGCTCAAAATATCTATTATCAACAACATTTTGAATATCACCAGAATCAAACTTATAATAGATATCTCCCCTAAGAAGATACACTTCAGATTGATCAAAATAAGATAATGCGTGATCGGCTATTATAAACTCAATAGGAATTGTGTTTGATGTATCTCCGTTAACGTCAAAATTCTCACCATTAACCGCAATAGCTGGAACAGAAGCCCCGTTTGATTCTAATTCGGCTGTCCAATCTCCATAAATAATAGGAACAATAGTTCCCTCAACCTCTAGCTCGATATCTGGAAATACAGAAGATTTAAAAGCTGCCTTTGGGATAGAAGTATTTAAAAACGAAAAATCATTTCTGTAAATTAAGGTGATAGATTTAATGCTTCTTTGAAATCCTGATTCTTCTATTAGTTTTCCAGAAAAAATTTCTATGTAAGTAGATTCAACATCTCGAAGACCGAGCTTTACAGAAACGGTTTTACCAATCCAAGAACTGTAGGAAGCTCCACTAGGGCAAATAGAATTATAAGCTCCATCGGCGTTATTAATTTCTAGTTGAAGCTGTGAAAACTCTATAGATGGATTCAAATATTCGCCTATTGTTCTGCTTATTACAGGGAAATTTAATCTAGCTTCGTAAAAAGTTCCTCCAACATATTTGTTTCTATCCGAGAGATATAAAAAACCGTCTGGTGTTTCTATATCTACGATAAGCTCTAACTGATTTGTTAGGTTATCATGACATTCATTCAAAAAGTCTTGATCCAATACCATCGATGTAAGATATGGTTTTCTATTAAATGTACCCATATTATAAACTTTCGTCTAAATCAACGGTGAAAGTAACATAATCAGCACCTCTACCCTTATTATTATGCCTTTGTTTAGGAACCTCTACAAGCTTACCAAAAATTGCTAGTCTATCCGTTAAGTCTTGGTCAATAGGATCTGGTGTAGGTATCCAAAGAGTTTTTAAAGATGTCCGATAAGTAGTAAATACATTTCTTAAAATTTCGTAGTTTCTTTTTTCATAATCGATAGACTCAAATTGCAAAGTTAGCTTTCTTTTTAAAGCTCTAGAGTTTGAAACATTCGTAAAACCCTCTGTGTTAATTTTGTCGGTATAATCGACCATCTCAAAATCAACCTCATCCGTGAAGTTTTCACCCTGGATTATATCGGCAGCACCAAAGATTATGTTTCCAATGGTTATATTGTTATTTTGATTTGTTGGATCATCTATTTGAAATCTAAAATATCTAAATCCTTGCGTAGGAAGTTCGGGAGAAATGTAATACATGTTTTCTGTTCTTGCTGGTAAGGCTATCGATTCAACACCTGAAACAAAGGTGGGATCATTTGACATTAGTAAAACAACATTAGCTGATACTGTCATGTTGTGATTTAAAATTGCAAGAGTATCCATATAACAAATTTGACCAGCCCCAACGTCACAAGTTAGTTTTATTCCTGATTTAACAGTATCGTCAGATTTCCATATTTCTTCAATTATGTCAGTATTAACATTGTTTATATCAAAATCACCAACCGCCTGACTATTTGTTAACCAGTTTGTTGCTAGTAAACCTCTTGATTTAAAATTATGAAGAATCCTTAGATAAACAGTATTGTAAATTGTACTTAAAAACTGGATGCCAAAACCAATTTGGGTGATCGGCTGAAACTGGATACCAAAAGCTTTTTCTTTTGTAAGATTGCCTAAAAATTGAACTCCGTAACTTTTAAGTTTATCAATTATTTCAGAATGAAACTGTATTCCAGAGCTTTTTGGCTGTGTGTTTATAGTTTGAAACTGAACCCCAAAAGCTTCTGTAGTATCAACTATTTGGGCCTGAAACTGTTCTGCAATAGTTCTTGGATAATCTGCAATATGTACTCTAAATTGAAATCCTTGTGGTTTATTATTTAGACCAACGACTTCAAACTGAACCGGAATCCTAACGCCAAAATATCCAGTAAGGTATGGATCTTCACCGTATGGGTCTTCTAAATATCCAGTGACTTGATAGCTCTGATAATGGTTCTTCAAAAACTCAATTGCTTTTACTTTTCCTCGATTGATATCAGCAAGAAACTGGATTCCTCTTTCTGATTTATAAGCATCTACTTCATTTTTAAACTGTATTCCAAAGGCTTTTTCTTTGTTGATTTCAGCGTGAAACTGAACACCATAAGAGTTTTCTTTATTGATTTGAGCTTGAAACTGATTACCTAAAATCTTCTTATAATCGATTATGTTACTTTCAAGCTGGATGCCTCTTTCTATTGTCTTGTCGATTATATGAGAATCAAACTGAACACCATAAGAATTTTCTTTATTTATTTGGCCTTCAAATTGAATGCCATTTTCTTTGGTGTAATCAAGGGTAGAGTTATTAAACTGAACTCCTCTTTCCGATGTCTTATCAATTAAGTTTGATTCAAACTGAACACCATAAGAATTTTCTTTATTTATTTGGCCTTCAAATTGAATGC
>CAZPSY010000047.1:0-2431 GCA_964589295.1 uncultured Ignavibacteriaceae bacterium | reverse complement strand
CATTTTCTTTTTTATAATCGATGATATGGCTATCAAACTGAATGCCTCTTTCTACTTGTCTATTTATATTAGCTTCAAATTGAATGCCATTTTCTTTAGATGAATTAATAGCCGCCTCGAACTGAGCCCCTCTTTGAATTTCAGAATCGATTACAACATGAAACTGAACACCCTCGGAGTAAAGTCTTAGTCCAGAGCCATATTGCTGATCTAAGTAATCTTGTTCTAAATATCCTATGTCTGTGTATACGCCTGTCATACTTTTCTAATGCCCCTATCAGCTAATATAAAATCACCTTTTAGACTGGCTTTTTTTAGTTCGTCTTTTATTGTTGGTATCAATTTATTTCTAACATAAGCAGAGTCTAACTGTGTGTTTGTTGGTTCTAAGTTTACACTAAGAGTAATGTTATAGTTTGCGATTTCTGTTTTAGATAGTCTATCAGAAGAAAATGAAGACGATTTACCAGCAAACATATTTTGAGCGGAAGACTCTCCAACAATCCCGCCGTAAGCCATTGCAAAATTTTTGTCTGAAAACATACTTAATAAATTTCCATAGAGTTTTTCAGAAGCAAGACTCCACATTTCGCTTATAACTTTGTCAATATTTCCAGAAAGAAGAGAATCAACTAAATCTGGTACGCCTGGAATGCTCATAACACTTCTAGGAATCACTGCTTCACCAGGAGATAAAAGGGCTGGCACAACATCATTGACCAAAGAATCACCCGCTGTTTTTGCTGTCCCTGATATCTCATTAACCATTTTTCCAACTGGTCCACCAAATGCAAAATTAACAAATGGAACATCTATATTTAACATCTTTTCAACCGTACCTTTTCCTTTCATATCGAAAGAAAACATATTAGATGCTAAATTTCCTATCTTCTTAAACGCCTCGCTAAAAGTATTGGCTATTCCATCAGCCATCCCAGAGATCCCACCTTTAAAAAATCCCGCTATTTTATCCCCTAGTTTTTTGGCGAACTCATCAAAGTCAGCAAAGTTAAGAGCTTTTTTTATCTTCTCTCCTATGCCATCAAAAACCTCTGTTATTTTTTTAACTCCACTTGTAAAACCCTCAGATAATTTAGTTACAACATCGCCAAAAGCAGAGGTAAAGCTATCAAAGATTTTCTTCATAGGCTGTATTACATTTGTGTCTATAGCGTCCCAAGCTGCTGTTAAACCGCTTAGAAGAGGATCTATAACATTTGTTTTTATTGTGTCCCAAACTGCTGTTAGACCGTTAATAAGAGGCTCTATAATTTGAGTCTTTATTATGTCCCACGCTGCTGAAAACATGACTATAATAGATTTCCATGCTAATTCAATGCCATCCCACACCCCTTTTAAAACACCTACCATGCCATCCCATAACTCTTTTATCGTGTTCCAAGCTGCCTTTAGGTTTTCAACGAAAGTATTCCAATCTTTTTTTATTCCCTCAAATATTGGTTTTAAAATGTAATCCCAAACAAACCGCCAAACTGCTGTTATTCCATCTAACATAGGTTTGATGGTGTAGTTATAAATCCAGCTCCATACTGCTTTTATGCCTGAAATTAATGGCTGAATAACTTTTTCATAGATCCAAAGCCAAATGGCCTTTAACCCTGAAATTAATGGCTGAATAACTTTTTCATAGATCCAAAGCCAAACTACTCTTAGAGCCGTCAATAATGGTTCGATTGTTTTATCATAAACCCATCGCCAAACGTCTGTTAATCCATCTATTATTTTTTGATATGTAGATTTAGCAGTTTTATTTAGATAATCGCTTGCAGTATTAACAACGTCCGTTACAGATTTCGCCTTTGAAGCCCGATCAACTGCTTTAGCTTCTCCCTCTAAATCTAAAACCTTGAACACTTGGCTAGATTCTTTCGCTACGGTAGCGGCTAATTTTTTGATTCCTTTTTCTAGTTTTTCTGGAAGTTCTGCCATTGACCTTTGAAAGTCTTTAGATGCTCCTCCTTTCCAAAAAGTATTCCAAGAGTTTTGAAGAGATTTTAAAGAGCCAACAACAATGGCTACAATTATTCTAGGTATGGCCCTTGTTATTGACATTGTTATTTTTTCAACACCGCCGCCTATAGCAAAATCAATCAAAGATACGGCAATTTTGTCGATAGCGTCCGTAAGAGCTATTATCAATGTTTCTATGATAGATGGTAATTTATCCATCAAAACCGCTATTAATCTTGGAATTGCTTCAAGAATCTGAGAAATTATTTGAGGTATTGCTCTAAACAAAGCCACAATTACTTCAGGAAGTTTATTCAAAAAAGCTTCAAGCATTTTTGGAAGAGCTGCAAAAATCTTTCCCGTAATGTCTGGAAGCTTATCTAGAAACTTAACAATCCCATCCATCAGAGCATTGATTAAAGCTGGCATTTTTTGGGCTAATTTTCCGATAATGTCACTT
>CAZPSY010000046.1:0-10809 GCA_964589295.1 uncultured Ignavibacteriaceae bacterium | reverse complement strand
TGCAGCGCCCGCGTTGTTTGAATATAATGGACTTTAGCTTCATCCTCACCAATTTCAATTACCTCAACTTCTTCAAGAACATATTCCAAATCGTAATTGCTAAAAACAAATTCCATCCCCTTCATAGTAGATCTTCTCTGCAGACTATTTACATAAATAGTCGCCAGAACGCGTTCTGTATCTTCAGCTTTAGTAGCTTCAATGTTTTCATAAATTACGGCAAGAATTTCTTCGGTAGTTTGTTCATCAATATTTTCCTGCTTTTTAGTTACAGTTTCTCTACGCGGAGCTTTATTCTCTAATTTATTGTCTGTTACTGTTGGCATATCTGTTTTATGGGTTATTTCCCTCTCCTTCTTTTCACAACCCGCTAAGATGAAGAAAGACATTGAAATTATTATAATTATCTTGCTAAGGTTTTTCATAATTGCTGTTACTTTTATCCTATTTTACAGATAATATTTTTTCTAATTGTTCCTCATTTACGTTTAACAAACCGGTTGGTAGCAGCCTTGGTGTTAAAGTTTTCCAGTTTTCATTTTTATTAAATACTTCTTTGAAAATAGGAAGTGCATTTTGCAGGTCGCCATTATTAACAAGTGTAACAGCGTGCCAGAATTTCATTTCCTCATTATCCGGAAACATTTCTTCGGCTGCCATGTATTCCTTCATTGCCAATTCCATATCACCATGCTCAACCGCAAGGTCACCACTATTCATATGATCATAGGCTCGATGCACTTTTAGCAATCGTTTTAATTCTTTAATCGGTTCGGGGCTATCATCTACCCTTATATCTATTAGCCGGTCCTCCCATAGCTTGCCTGTTGCCTCACCTCGCACAATTAAAAGGCAAGCAGATTGTTTACCCCTTATATCACCTCCCGCATTTTGCCCTGCTTCCAGGGTTGTAACCATCCTTTCGGCAAGTGGACCAGTGGAATTCTCAAATGCTTCAGACATAGCAGACCATACTTTATCGTTAAGCATAAGGTTTGCCTGAACCGAGTAATTTTCACCAACTATATGACCGGCACCATATATACAGTTCTTGCCCGTGTAAGCTTTTACGTTTCCATTTACATCCAATACTGCAAGCTGCCGCAGGTCTCTTCCTTCATCCTCATCAATTAAATTATCTAAAACATCATCAGCGTTCATACCCTGTTTCATCAGTACAATTCCATCAGGACCAAATGCTGGATTAACAAAAGACTGGGTAGCTACAACTCCTACACCCGCCTCACCCCACGCTACAATAGTACCAACAGAAAACCAGTGCGACTGAACTGCAACACCCATTTCTCCGGTAACCGGATCTCTTGCAACAATTGAGAAAGTATGCGCAAACGGATTTTCAGAATAGAATAGTTGAGCAAAACTTATTTCTGAAAGTAAAATAAATATTAATACAAACAGATTTACAAAAATTTTTTTCATTACAATCACTTTTCTTATTAAATGGAATGTTAAGATAACCAACAATTAAATTTTCTCAAAGATCAATTGTTCGGTACAACTGTAACGCTTGTTATTAGCTGAATATAAAATTATTTTTGAACGTAAATGAAAGCTGTAATGGAAAGAAAAATAAATTTTATCTGCAACCGGGAAGAAATATCTACTTCTCTCCATCCCGGTATCACACTTCTGGACTTTTTACGGAAAAACCTCTTATTAACAGGGACAAAAGAAGGCTGCCGCGAGGGTGATTGCGGTGCATGCACAGTACTTGTAGGAAGTTTAACCAATAAAGGAGTTGAATATAGATCAGTTAACTCCTGCCTCATGCCAATTAATGATGTTGACGGAAAACATGTTGTTACTATTGAAGGATTAAATAAAGATAAACTTTCCCTGGTTCAATCATCATTCGTTGAAGAAGGTGCAAGCCAATGCGGATTCTGTACACCCGGGTTTATTATATCGCTAACTGGCTATTTAATATCACAGAAAAAGTATGATGAAAATGATGCTGTTTATTCTATGGATGGAAATATTTGCCGCTGTACAGGTCATAATTCAATAATTCGTGCAGCACAAATTTCGCTGGAAAAAATTCAATCGCAAACAGCTTCCTCAAAAAATCATTTAAGAAATTTGATAGAAGCAGGTGTTTTGCCTGAGTATTTTAGTAAGATTAAACCGAAATTAGAGAAATTACAAATGAGTATAAAAGTAAGCAGGAGGATTAACGAAAACGCTAAACATCTAATTTCCGGCGGCACTGATCTTTACGTTCAGAAGTGGGAAGAAATATATGAAACAAAAGTTAATTTTCTTTCCACAGGAGTTGTTCCATCATCAATAAAAGGAAAAGATGGAAAATGTATTATTGGCGCAGGTGCTTCAGTAAGTGATCTTATCGAATCTCCATTAATTAATAATCACTTCCCTGAGATGAAAAAGCATTTAATACTGTTCGGTTCTCTACCGATAAGAAACAGAGCAACTGTGGGAGGAAATATTGTTAATGCTTCACCGATTGCTGATATGACAAGTATCTTACTGGCTTTGGACGCTGAGCTTCTTATAAAAAATGGGAAAAATTTTCACCGTGTGGATTTAAGGAAATTTTATAAAGGATATAAAAAATTAAACCTAAAGTCATCTGAATTATTGAATGAAATCAGTTTTAAATTGCCAAGCGGGAAATTTTATTTTAATTTTGAGAAAGTATCAAAAAGAAACTACCTCGATATTGCAAGCGTAAATTCATCTATCTACATTGAAACCAACTCAAACATAATTGAAAAAGTAAGCCTATCTGCAGGCGGGGTAGCACCCATTCCACTTTACTTAAAAGAGGTTTGTAAATTCCTTAAAGGTAAAGAGATTGATGCAGTTACAATTTCCGATGCCTGCAAAATTGCAGAATCAGAAATTTCTCCTATTAGTGATGTAAGAGGGTCCGCGGAATATAAAACTCTCTTACTGAGACAGCTAATCTTTACCCACTTCATAAAATTATTCCCAAACAGAATTAATATTGGGATGATAGCGTGAAGAATATAGATATAATAAATCATGTTAAAGGTGAGTCGCAATTTGTTGATGACATTATCACTCCTGAGAATATATTATATGCTTCAGTAGCTTATTCAAACATAGCGAACGGAAAAATTTTAAAATTAGATGTAAGCAATTCAAAGAGTGTACAGGGTGTTAAAGCCATATTTACTGCAGAGGAGATTCCAGGCAGGAACCAGATTGGTGGTATAATAGAGGATGAAGAACTGCTTGCCTCCGGAAAAGTAGAATTTATTGGGCAGCCGGTAGCACTCGTTGTTGCTGAGAAAAAAAGCATTGCCAATGAGGCAGTAAAAAAAATAAAAATTGATTACAAAGAACTACCTGCAATTACCGATTCGCGTGAAGCATATAAAAAAGGTCATCTTATTGTTCCTCCACGTACCTTTTCACTTGGTGATACAGAAAACAATTGGGATGATTGTGAACTTATAATTGAAGACAAAGCAGAATCTGGTGCGCAGGAACATCTTTACTTAGAAACACAGGGTGCGTTTGCATATCCAACTGAAGGGGGCGGGATTAAAATAATATCGTCAACACAATCTCCCACTGCAGTTCAAAAGATTGCAGCCAGAGTTCTTAATCTTCCTATGAACAAAGTTGAGGTAGATGTGATACGAATTGGTGGAGCATTTGGCGGGAAGGAAGACCAGGCAACTTGCTGGGCGGTTTTAGCTGCACTCGGTGCTTACAAAACAAACCGACCTGTTAAGCTTATTCTTAACAGGCAGGAAGATATACGCCTAACGGGCAAACGGCATCCTTACTCTTCAGATTATAAAATTGGATTAAACAAGACGGGAAAAATTCTTTGTTACGAAGTTACGTTTTACCAGAACGCAGGGGCTGCAGCTGATCTTTCACCAGCAGTTATGGAACGGACATTATTTCATTGCACAAACAGTTATTATATTCCACATGTTAAGGCAACTTGCGTAAGCTGCAAAACCAACTTGCCTCCTAATACTGCATTCCGCGGGTTTGGCGGACCACAGGGAATGTTTGTTATTGAATCGGCGATTTATAAAGCAGCAGAAAAAATGGGCGTTGAGCCAGCAAATATTCAGAAGATAAATTTATTGGATGAAGGGAATGAATTTCCTTACGGACAGCTTGCTGAAAAGTGTACTGCAAGAACCGCCTGGAAGAATGCTGAAAAAAAATATGAGTTTGGAAAAGCATCCCGCGAAGTGAAAAAATTTAACAAAGAAAATGATCTCTACAAAAAGGGAATTGCTTTTATGCCGATCTGTTTTGGTATCTCCTTTACCAATACATCAATGAACCAGGCAAGTGCTTTAGTGCATGTTTACACAGATGGTAGCATAAGTTTAAGCACAGCGGCTGTTGAAATGGGACAGGGAGTTAATGAAAAACTAAGACAGGTGGCTGCTAAAACCTTTTCAGTTAGTATCGATCGTGTTAAAACAGAATCAACCAACACAACAAGAATTGCAAATACATCGCCTACCGCCGCAAGCAGCGCTGCAGATCTTAACGGTAAAGCAACCGAGCATGCCTGCCTTAACATTTTAGCTCACCTTAAAGGAGTTGCAGTTGATATCCTGAATGCCTCCTCTTCCCAGCATATAGAGTTGAAAGATGAAATTGTTTACCTGGATGGAGAACAAACCGGGTTGGAGTGGGAAGAATTAATAAGAATTGCTAACCTTAACCGGGTAAGTTTATCTTCGCATGCATTTTATGCAACACCGGGAATTTTCTTTGATAAAAGTAAAGAGAAAGGTAAACCATTTGCTTATCACGTATACGGTACAGCAATAATCGGAGCCACTCTGGATTGTCTTAGAGGAACTTATAAAATTGATTCAGTTAAGGCAGTTCACGATTTTGGAAAATCTTTCAACCCTGTAATAGACCTCGGGCAGGCTGAGGGAGCCATTGTGCAAGGGCTTGGATGGATGACTATAGAAGAGGTGATGCATAATGACAAAGGCAGAATTCTTTCAGATTCATTATCCACTTACAAGGTGCCGGATATTTATTTTACACCAAAGATTGAAGTTGAATTTTTAGAGAACACAGAAAATCCAATGGGAATATTCAAATCGAAAGCAATTGGTGAACCGCCTCTTATGTATGGAATAGGTGGTTACTTCGCAATTCTGAGCGCGATGAAAGCCTTCAGACCAGAGTTTGAATTTAATATTCCCGCTCCAATCACTCCAGAAAGAGTGTTACTTTCACTTTATCCTGAAAAATAATTTCATTTTTATATGACGATTTCTGATCCGGTTGCACTTATAATACTTTTTGGTGTTGGCATCATCGCCGGTTTTATAAATGTAACTGCCGGGGGAGGTTCAACTTTAACTTTGCCGGTGTTGATATTTCTCGGGTTGGAATCTTCACTAGCAAATGGCACGAACCGGGTAGCAATTCTTCTTCAAAATATTTCTGCAGTTTATTCATTTAAACTAGAAAAATACCACGAGTTTAAAACCAGCATAAAATTTGCAATGCTTACCTTACCTGGTGCAGTGCTGGGTGCGCTTCTGGCAGTTAATCTGGATGATGCAATTTTCCAGAAAATACTTGGAATAATAATGATCGGGATTATCATTTCCATGTTGTTTCCACAAAAAAATGTTGCAAGCAAAAACGAAACTGGTAAAATCTCTTTACCGGTTTACATATCGATGTTCGGCATTGGGTTTTACGGCGGGTTTATACAAGTAGGTGTTGGGTTTCTTTTAATGGCATCGTTAAGGTATTTGATGAAGTTAAACCTTGTGCTTGTAAATATGCACAAAGTTTTTATCGTGCTTATTTATACAATTCCCGCATTAATAATTTTTATTGCAACCGATAACATCAACTGGATTTTTGGATTATGCCTTGCAGCAGGAAATGTCCTTGGCGGATGGTGGGGTGCTAAGTTTTCAGTTAAAAAAGGCGAAGGTTTTATTAAAGTTGTTTTAGCAGTTGCAGTATTTATAATGGCAATAAAACTCATCGGTATATTTTAAGCCAGCTCTACCGCAAGGAATTTTCCTGTAATAGACTTTTTATTTTCAATAATTTTTTCAGGTACACCTTCTGCTACAATACAGCCGCCGTATTCTCCCCCACCGGGTCCTAAATCTATTATCCAGTCTGCCGTTTTAATCACATCCATATTATGCTCAACAATAACAACCGTATTACCCTTATCAACAAGTTTATTCAGCACATCAAGTAATATTCTTACATCTTCAAAATGAAGACCTGTTGTCGGTTCATCAAGCACATAAAGAGTTTTCCCGGTACTAATTTTACTCAGCTCTGTTGCAAGCTTAACTCTTTGTGCTTCACCCCCGGAGAGCGTTGTAGCTTGCTGACCGAGTTTTATATAACCCAAACCAACATCGTGGATTGCTTGTATCTTACGTTTTATCCTCGGCAGATCCTCAAAAAATTCAAGCGCTTCATCAACTCTCATTTCAAGTACATCTGCAATTGATTTTGTTTTATAAAGAACTTCGAGGGTTTCCCGGTTGTATCTTCTTGCTTTGCAGGAATCGCAATGCACATGAACATCGGGCAAAAAATTCATTTCTATTTTTCTTAAACCATCGCCGTTACATTCTTCGCATCTTCCACCCGCAACATTAAAACTAAATCTTCCTGTTTTATATCCTCTTATTTTAGATTCCGGAAGCTGTGCAAAGAGATCTCTTATAAATGTAAACAGACCTGTGTAGGTTGCAGGATTCGATCGCGGAGTTCTTCCTATCGGTGATTGATCAATTTCGATTATCTTATCAATATTTTCTAAACCTTCAATTGATTTGTACTTTAGAGGTACAGATTTGGATTTATAAATCCTGTTCATCAATATTTTTACAAGGGTTTCATTTAGTACTGATGACTTGCCGGAACCACTTACTCCGGTAAGCAAAGTAAGTGTTCCTAGAGGAATTCTCAAATTAATGTTTTGAAGATTATTACCTGAAGCACCTATCAGCTCAATGTTTTTTCCATTCCCCTTTCGCCTGATATTGGGTACTTTTATTTTTTCCCTGCTTTTAAGATAAGATAAGGTTATCGAATCAAATCCATTATCAGAATTCATAAGTTTTTCAGTGATGCCATCTAAAACAACCTCGCCGCCATGCTCGCCCGCACCTGGGCCCAGGTCAATCATATAGTCGGAGCTCACAATTGTTTCCCTGTCATGTTCAACAACAATTATGGTGTTACCAAGGTCTCTCAAATTTTTCAGGGAGTTTATCAGCTTAATATTATCATTTTGATGAAGACCTATTGAAGGTTCATCGAGTACATAGAGCACTCCTGAAAGCTGGGTACCTATTTGTGTTGCCAATCTTATTCGTTGAGATTCCCCTCCGGATAAAGTGCGTGCAGAACGGTTTAGTGTTAAATAATCCAATCCTACATTTAACAAAAAGTGTAAGCGTTCATTAATTTCTTTTAAAATTGGCTTTGCTATTAGTGCATCCCTTCCTTTTAATTTCAGCTTACTGAAAAACTCAGATGCTCTCTGGATAGACAACCCGGTTATTTCGCTGATGTTCTTACCCTGGAATTTTACGGAAAGAGATTCTTTTTTCAATCTTCCGCCGTTACATGTTGAGCAGGTATTTGTATTCATATATGCTTCAACCCATTCTCTAACTTTATTGGAAGAAGTTGAATCATAATAGTTTTGAAGATACTTGTAAATTCCTGAGAACCTGTGTTGATAATTAATCGGTTTACCTCCGCCGTATGAATATGAAAAAGATATTTTATCACTGCTTCCTTTAAGAATCACGTTTATATGTTCCTTGTGCAGTTTGTTGAGAGGTGTTTCAAAATCGAAATTATATTTTTTGGCAACAGCTTCTAACTGTGTAAAGAACCAGATTGAGCGAGGTTTGCCTAACGGTGCCAATCCTTCTTCATTAATTGATTTGTTCAAATCAGGTAAGATAAGATCGGAATCAAGTTCTTTTTTTTCACCGAGTCCTTCGCAATCGGAACAAGAACCATAAGGCGAGTTAAAGGAAAATGAATTTGGTGCAAGTTCACGGTAACTGATTCCGCAATCAAGACAGGCTAAGTGGCGGCTAAAAACATTATCATCGTTTCCATCATTTACAATTACAATTCCGTCTCCGTAATTAAGAGCAACCTCAACCGATTCTGTAATCCTACTCCTCGAAGTTTCCCTAACACTCAATCGGTCAACAACAATTTCTATATTATGAATTTTATACCTGTCAACCTGGAGTCCCTTTGTAATTTCCTTCACTTCCTCATCAACTCTTACTCTTAAAAATCCATCCGATAATATCTCTTCAAATAATTCCCTGTAATGTCCTTTCCTTCCTTTTACAACCGGCGAAAGGACTGATACTTTTTTACCTTTAAGTTGATTTAGAATTGAATCTATTATTTGTGAAGTTGATTGTTTCTTAACAGGTTTTCCGCAATTATAACAGTGCGGTGTCCCAATCCTGGCATAAAGCAGGCGAAGGTAATCGTAAATTTCTGTAACAGTTCCAACCGTTGACCGCGGGTTACCAGATGTAGATTTTTGCTCAATGGAAATTGCCGGGCTCAGCCCTTCTATCAAATCAACTTCCGGTTTTTCCAGCATGTCTAAAAACTGCCGGGCATAAGCAGAAAGTGATTCAATATAACGCCGTTGTCCCTCGGCATAAATTGTATCGAAAGCAAGGGAGGATTTCCCGGAACCGGATAATCCGGTAATAACTGTAAATGAGTCACGTGGTATCTCAAGATCGATGTTCTTAAGGTTGTGCTCGCGGGCGCCCTTTATTATTATTGAATCTTTTTCCAATGTTTGTAACGTTAAATTTTAAATAACTATATTACTTATAGAAGTTATGATAGTCAATTAAAATCGAACTGCACTCACTTACTATTTCAATATGAATTATCCTGATCAAATAAAAATAATCGAAAAATTCAACCAGAATAGCAACAAGGAAAAAGGTTCAGAATTTATTGGGCGGGTTTATCATGTAGAGGAAGAGAATGAAATAGTTGAAACACTTAATAAATTAAAAAAGAAATATTACGATGCCACTCATCATTGCTATGCTTATAAATTGCTGAATGGAAAAACTAAATACTCGGATGATGGCGAACCTGGCGGCTCTGCCGGCATAAGGATACTCAAAGTAATAGAGCATTTTGACCTTGTTAACCAGTTGGTGGTTGTAACAAGATACTTCGGTGGAACAAAACTTGGTGTTGGTCCTCTTGGCAAAGCATATTACAACGCAGCTTTTAATGTATTAGAACAATCTGAGATAGTCGTTAAAACTTTGTATTATATTATATATATCACTTCTGCCTTCAATAATATTAGTCATTTACACAGAATAATTAAGCAGCACAATTCAAAAATTGAAAATTCAGCTTACCATGAAAATGTGGAACTTAAATGTTTAATATTACCTTCCAAACTTGATATTATTACAGCGGAACTCAACGAGGTAGGAAAGGGGGAAATTATAATTACAAAAACCGAAGAGAGTATTTATTTAAAACCATTAAACATTTGTTGATAATTGTTAGAAAAAATTATTCGCTACCCCTTGCTAAAAATATCGTTATTAGCGATATTTGATACAAACAATATTTTCAACAATGAACGGGGAATTTTATGAGTAATGATAGCACAGCTGAAAGGTTGGCAAATCTAACATTTAGTTTGCTGGCAAACTGTCAGGAAAAAGAAGTTCGCCTGGCAGAAGTACACAATTTAACCCAGGCAGAGTTCAGATGCCTTCGTTTATTCGGCAAAGATGAGAATCTTAACAATAAACACATTGCCGAGCGAATGAATCTGAGCCCAAGCAGGTTAACAAGAATAATTGACGGGCTTGTTAAAAAGGGATACATCAACAGGGAGATTGATCCGAACGACCGGCGTAATATGAGAGTTAATCTTTCCAGAAGAGGGAAACAGTTGGTTAATCAGTTGAACAAAGCCTACGTTGATATCCATAATGAAATTTTAGAAGATATCGATGTATCGCAGCACGAGGCACTTATAACTGCTATGGATCACTTACTCTCAGCATTAGAAAAGTGGTTAAGAAAACCTGAATAATTTTACTAGCAGATAGTAAATTTGCCGGGTAGAAAAATTTTAAACTTTACTTTAAGAATTTTGCAGGCATTAGTTCAGTCATGCATTAGGTGAAGAATAGTATGATATCCACGACTTAAGAATTGTACATAATTAATTTTTTATCCCCAATCCTATCCCATCTCCAATTGGAAGAATAGTAGATTTAAGATTTGGCTGGTTAATAAAGATCTTATTAAACTGCTTTATATGTTTGGTAGATTCTTTATACTTTGCAGGCACACGGCTTGCTGCAGCATAACCCTGCCATAATAAATTATCTACTACAATAACTCCGCCTTTTTTTAGAAGTACAATTGCATAATCAAACAACCGCTTATAATCTTCTTTATCGGCATCTAAAAATATAAAATCATATTTCTTTTTTAAGCGGGGCATAATATTTAAAGCATCGCCTTCAATCAATTTAATCTTCTCTCCCAATTCGGCTCGTTCAATAAATCCTTTTGCAAGGGCAATGTTATCTTCACTTAATTCAATAGTATGAAGCACGGATTTCTTTTTTAAATTTCTCGCAATTCTAATTGCGGTGTAGGCAATGGCAGTTCCTATCTCAAGACAACGCTTTGGATCGTTCATCAATATTAACTGTTCAATAAACTCCGCTCCCTGCCAATAAAGGATTGGTACCTTCTGCTCTTTTGCAA
>CAZPSY010000045.1:0-11078 GCA_964589295.1 uncultured Ignavibacteriaceae bacterium | reverse complement strand
CAATAATTCATATTTGATGCAATTATTTGTTTCAATTTCTTAGTAGTTTTAAATATAGAAATACAATTTTCTGGATTTTTTTTAGGATCATCTGGATTGCTTCAAACTGATAAGAGAGAGATGATGGCATTCAATTTTACAAATATTTTATTAACAGATTATATTAAAAATACCATCCTAATTGAACACAGATTATTATATTCATTAACGGTGTTATTGTAAAAAATCCTTTTAAATAGGAAATAAGATGATTAGTAAGAAAACAACCCAATTAAAAAATATGTTGCAAAGTCCCGAATTAGAGTTTCTAATGGAGGCTCACAACGGCTTATCAGCTAAAATTGTTGAGGAAGCTGGATTCAAGGGCATATGGGCAAGCGGTTTATCAATGAGCGCCTCAATTGGTGTGCGCGATAATAATGAAGCAAGCTGGACACAAATTCTTGAAATCGTTGAATTTATGAGCGATGCTACAACAATTCCAATTTTAATAGATGGTGATACTGGATACGGGAATTTTAATAATATGCGTCGCCTTGTAAAAAAACTTGAACAGCGAAACATAGCAGGAGTTTGTATTGAGGATAAATTATTCCCCAAAACAAACAGTTTTATTCGTGGCGACCAGCAACCGCTTGCTGATATAGAGGAGTTTAGTGGCAAAATAAAAGCTGGAAAAGACAGCCAATCCGATGATGATTTTTGCATTATTGCCCGCGTCGAAGCTTTCATTGCTGGTTGGGGATTACAAGCAGCACTGGAACGTGCAAACGCTTATTACGAAGCAGGAGCAGACGCAGTTCTTATTCACAGTAAACGATCGAAGCCAGATGAAATTATTGCATTTATGAAAGAGTGGGAAAACCGGTGTCCCGTTGTTATTGTGCCCACAAAATATTATTCAACCCCCACTCAAGTATTTAGAGATCTAAAGATCAGTAATGTTATTTGGGCAAATCATCTTATGAGATCTGCCTTGAGTGTAATGCAAAAAACCGCTGCCAAAATTTATGAAACAGAATCCATTATAGAAGTTGAAGATACTATCGCACCAATTGTTGAAGTTTTCAGATTACAAAATGACAATGAATTACAGGAAGCCGAGAAACTTTATTTAAAATCTTCTGAAACTAAAGAGATTCAAGCAATTATATTGGCGGCATCCCGTGGGCTGGAACTCGGCGAACTTACTGAGAACATACCTAAAGCAATGTTGAAGATAAACGATAAACCGCTGATTGAAAAAATGCTGAATTTGTTTTACGAGCGCGGCATAAAAAATATTTCAATAATCCGGGGTTATAAAAAAGAAACTCTCAACTTTCCAAACATTACTTACTATGATAACGATAACTTCGCTTCAACAGATGAATTGGAATCACTCAATTTAGCGAAAGATAAAATTAAGGGTAATTGTATTATCTCTTATGGTGATATTCTCTATAGGAAACATGTACTAAGTGATTTAATGGATGAAGATGGAGATATAGTAATAGTGGCTGATACAAATGCCCAAAGAAGACAATATGTAACCCGGAGCGATTTCGTCACTTGTTCAAGACCTTTTACAAAAGAGTATGATGAATCGCCTGTTTTTCTTGAGTCAATTGAATTCAAGGAATTATTACCCGGAGAAAATATTGATGGTGAGTGGATTGGAGTATTGAAATCAAACAAAATTGGTTCAGAAGCAATTGCTGCATCACTAAACGAGTTATCGGGCAAACCAGGTTTTAAAAAAATGAAGATGACAAATCTCTTATCTGATTTAATTGCCAAAGAAATTAAAATTAAAGTCATCTATATCAATGGTCATTGGTTGGATATTGATAATTTAAAAGATCTCCCATTAAGCTCAAAGTATTAACATAAGTTCAATTATTTAAGATAGTTTATGATAAAGGCAAGTGAATTTTTAAATCAGTGTTTAGAACGAGAATTTAATTTTTTTACAGGGACACCCTGCTCATATTTGAAGCCGCTTATAAATTACACTATTGATCACAAGGAATTTAATTTTATCGATGCTACAAATGAAGGAGATGCTGTTGCCATAGCTAGCGGAGTTACTATTGCAGGAGGACGGAGTGTTGTGATGTTTCAAAACTCCGGCTTGGGTAATGCTGTTAATCCATTAACCTCTTTAGCATATATTTTTCGTGTACCGCTTCTACTTATTGTTACTCATCGTGGTGAACCGGGTGGAGAAAAAGATGAACCGCAACATGAATTAATGGGTACCATTACCACGAAAATGCTTGATACTATGCAGATTAATTGGGCACATTTTCCAAATCAACCTGATGAAATTGAGAAGGTGTTAAATACGGCAGATGACTATTTAAAACGAGAGAGTAAGCCCTTTGCTCTAGTAATGAGTAAAAAAGATGTAGAAGGTTATACGCTTCAATCATCAAAGGAGAAACACTCATTTCATTCTGAATTTAAACAAGAAGAACATTTTGCGGTTCCATACAATCAAAGACATACACGCAGCGAAGCTCTTAAAATCATTAATAAAGTTACGGTGAAAGGTGCCGCAATAATTGCAACAACCGGTTACACAGGTCGCGAATTGTATGAAATTGAGGATCGGGAAAACCAGTTATATATGGTTGGTTCCATGGGCTGTGCGTTGCCACTTGGATTTGGTATGGCCATTACTAAACCTAAACTAAAATTATATGTTGTAGATGGAGATGGTGCATTATTAATGCGAACAGGTACGATGGCTACAGTTGGCGCTTATCAACCTGAAAATTTAATACACATTTTACTTGATAATGAAGTACATGAATCGACAGGCGGTCAAGGCACTGTTTCGGGTGGAGTATCGTTTTCAACAATCGCCAGGGGATTTGGATATAGGCACACATTTTCAAGTGATAAATTGGAAGAGTTTGAAGATCTATTAAGCTCAGCTTCTTCTCAAGATGGGCCAACATTTATTCATTTCAAAATTAAAAAAGGTACTTCGGGAAACCTTGGAAGACCTGTTATTACACCGATACAGGTTAAGGAAAGATTGATTCAGTATCTTAATAAATATTAATTAAAGTAATAACATTATGAATCATGTACGGCAAGCTGTGATTTTGGCTGCAGGTATGGGCTCACGCCTTAAAGGAACCATTGAAGAAAAACCTAAAGGTTTTTTGCAGTTCGGTAATAAGTCACTAATTGAAGAATCCATTGCCAAGCTAATTGGTATTGGTATTACAAAGATTGTTATTGTAACCGGATACCATTCTGAATATTACGATAAGCTGAAAGAGAAATATCCGTTTGTTGTTACTATAAAAAACCAGGACTTTAATAAAACCGGAAGCATGTATTCTCTTTTTACTGCAAAGGAACTCATCGAAAATGACTTCTTACTTTTAGAATCGGATTTGATTTATGAGTATAAAGCTCTGCAAGTAACACAAAACTCCGCATTCAGTAATTGCATACTATTATCAGGCAACACAAACTCTGGCGATGAGGTTTATGTTGGAATCCATGAGGACAAAATTGTTAACTTATCAAAGAATCTGGGTGAGATAAAAAAAATAGGTGGGGAATTGGTGGGTATCTCAAAAATATCTTACGATTTGTATCAAAAAATGATTGAACTTTTAGAAAAACAATTTAGCAAGAATCAACAATATCAATACGAAGATTGTTTAACGGATCTCAGTAGTCTTATAGAAATCAACTATGAGCTTGTTAAAGATTTGGCATGGATAGAAATTGATGATAAGAATCACTTGAAAAAAGCTAAGGAAAATGTATATCCTCAGGTTCAAAAAAGAGACTCGGAATTTGTTATTTCAAAAAGAATCAGGCGAAATGTATTACTGAATCCGGGTCCTGCTACAACAACCGATACCGTAAAACATGCAATGGTTGTTGAAGATATTTGCCCAAGAGAAAAAGAATTTGGTGAACTTGTGGAAAGTATTAGAAAAGACCTTGTGCAAATTGTACACGGTGAAGATTTGTACGAAACAGTTCTCTTTGCCAGCTCCGGAACAGGAGCGATAGAAGCGAGTCTTACTTCTGTAGTACCAGAAAACAAATCCGTTATGATTATTAATAATGGTGCATATGGTAAACGAATGCAGCAGATTTGTGAAAATTTCGGAGTGAGTCGAATCGATTATAATATTGAATGGGGTGACCCTGTTGATCTAAGGACTCTTGAATCTATTCTTAGTAAGAACAAAAATAAGATATCCCATCTTGCATTTGTCCATCACGAAACCACAGTTGGGATTTTAAATTCCCTGGAATTGATTTCCAAACTCGCGATGAAATATGAAATCGAAATAATAGTTGATGCAATGTCTTCATTTGCTGGTATCCCAATCAATGTGAAGGAATCAAATATTCAATATCTTATCTCATCTGCGAATAAATGTATCCAGGGAATGGCAGGAATCAGTTTTGTTATATGCAATAAAGATTCATTGAAAAAAACAAAAAACTACAGAAGGCGGAGTTTTTATTTCAATCTATATGATAATTACACATTTTTCTCAGAGCATAATCAAATGCGGTTCACTCCGCCGGTGCAAGTATTATATGCACTGCGCCAGGCAATTAATGAATACTTTATCGAAACAGAAGAAGGCAGGGCAAATCGTTACACCGAATTGTATGAAGTATTAAAAAACGGACTTGTGAATTTAGGATTTAAGTTTCTGGTTGATGATAAATTTCACGCAAAGATTCTAACCTCGATTATCGAGCCGGATGATGATAATTATAATTTTATAGAAATGCATGATTACCTGCGTGAGCAAGGTTTCACGATTTACCCAGGTAAGGGGGCAAAGCAAAACACTTTTCGTCTTGCAAATATGGGTGAGATTTATAAAGAAGATATTGTGAAATTCATTAATTGTTTGAAGATATATAAAAAGCTGAAGAATATTAAGCTATAACTCCAATAAATTTTACTTAATGATTAATAAGCAAAAACTAATTTCTACATTTTCAATTCTGTCAGGTATCATTCTTGCTCTAATGGGGATGTTGGGCATAGGAGTTTATATATTTTCAGGAATAGCCGTATTAGATCAACCAGATAAATCCATTATTTTTTGGTACCTGCCAATTTTATTCATGGGTATCACACTCTTAGGTATAGCTGTTTATTTTATCATTATTGGATTTAAGTCTCTCAGAGGTAGTGAGTCGGAATATAGGTTGACCAAAAATTCACTAATTGTATTAACTATTATTATTTGCACCTTACTGGCAATTGGAGCAGTAAAAAGCATATATTATTGAGCTTTTGAGAAAATTTAGAACACTTTATTCCCCCAACCTGATTACCCATTTGTTTTAAATCACAACCAAAAACTTCACCTTTCTAAACTATTGACATATAAATAATAAAGATGTAACTTGTTATACAATTTCATATCCGCATAACTATTAATTACTGTTTGAAATAGATAATTTTGGCTAACCACAGCCTTTAGATTTTAATATTCAAAATAAATGGAGAAAAAATAATGAAAAAAGTTTATTTACTGCTGGTAACGTTCCTGCTGCTTTTCTTAGCAGGAAATGCGTTTTCTCAAACTCTTTATACCGTAGTGTCAACAAACAATATATTTACACCCAATATGCTTACAATAACAGTTGGCGATACTGTAAGATGGATTAATGAACAGGGTTTTCATAATGTGGTTGCCGACGACAACAGCTTTACAAGCGGCGCTCCTTCGTCAGATCCGTGGGTTTACGAATTTGTATTTACCACTGTGGGCGTTAATCCTTACTATTGTGAGGTACATGGCGGTACAGGTGGAGTGGGAATGTCAGGAGTTATTACTGTAGAAAACGCTACAAGCGTTAATAATGATGAAATTACTGTTGAAGATTTTGAATTGAATCAGAATTACCCAAACCCGTTTAACCCCTCAACAAAAATTTCATTTGTTATTCCTGTAAGTGGATTAGTGAATCTCAAAGTCTTTAATATTTTAGGAAACGAAATTACCACGCTCTTAAACGAACAGTTATTTGCAGGCGAACATACTGTGCCCTTTAATGCTGCGGGACTGTCAAGCGGGATATATTTTTACGCACTTACAGTAAACGGCAATACAAAAACAAAAGAGATGGTTCTGCTTAAATAAAAGCACAATTAAATTTTATATCTTAACAAGGCAGGTTATTCCTGCCTTTTCTGTTTCAAATCGCCGATTGTTTATTATGAAGAAAAAGAAATCATCTTTAATATTTATAACTCTTATTTTTCTATTTTCCGGCTTAACAGGTTTTATTAATTATGAACCATTTAATAGTCACTTAGTAAATATGCAGGATAAAAAATTCCAAAAAGCTACCTTCGGTTCGGGTTGTTTCTGGTGCACCGAAGCAGTCGTTGAACTTGTTGAGGGTGTTACATCTGTTACTTCCGGTTATACCGGCGGCAATATTAAAAACCCTACTTACGAGGAAGTCTGCTCAGAAAAGAGCGGGCATGCAGAAGCAATTCAGTTAACATTCGATAGTGAAGTTATAAGCTACGATGAACTGCTCGAAATATTCTGGAAGACACACGATCCAACTACTTTAAACCGGCAGGGTAATGATAGGGGAACACAGTACCGCTCGGTTATTTTTTATCACAGCGAAGAACAGAAGCAATTAGCCGAAAAGTATAAAGAAGCACTTGATAAATCAGGCGCCTGGGCAAATCCTATTGTTACCGAAATTTTACCAGCAACTGAATTTTATAAAGCTGAAAACTATCACCAGGATTATTACACTAACAATCCCAACCAGGGTTACTGTGCATTTATAATTACGCCAAAGGTTGAAAAATTTAAGGAAGTGTTTAAAGATAAACTGAAAGAAAAATAAAGAATGCAGCCGTTAAGCCGCATTGATTACAAAAGAAATAGAAATCAAAAACTACTCTTCATTTTTAATAAAGCTAGCTGTTATTTTTGTTAACCTGAGCGAGCTAAATTAATCAACTGATATTTCAATAGTCATCTGTTTTTGATTAAACAGAAATCTTGCTCTTTCCCAGCTCGGCGCCCCAAACCAAGCACTTACATTATTTGAGTACCCGTAATCTTCCGTGGGGATTCCCAAAAAATTTGAATCCAATTCGCCATTATTATTTTCATCGTGAAAGACTCTTATTGCGTAATATCCATATTCAAGTGAAGCGATATTAATAATTACTTCTCTGTTTATTATCGGCAGTATTTTTCCAATAAAGACAGAATCCTCACTTTCATAAACCACCTCTGCATTATCCAGCCCGAACCAACACTCCCCATTGTCATTCGGAAATCCTGTAATTCTGATACTAAGGTTCCCTCTCGCATATAATTTGGGTTGAGCAACCTGCGCAATATTTATCTGAATAAGCAATAGAATAATTATTATAGGAAAACCCACTCTAGAATGTGAGAAAGCCCGGCTAATATTTTTTAATAACTGGTTCAAGCAAGAATTCCTTTCACTGGAACTGAAAATATTACTTCTTGTTTTAATCTTTCTTTTAAAAGAATATCATTCACACAATACATTGCGGAGGTAGTAGCAGCTTCCATCAGCATTGCCGGGCAATCAAGCTTCACCCAATCGCCTGCCAGGTAAAGATTTTCAACTGTTGTTTTAAAACCGGGGCGATTTTTAAATAAGTTAGTATGAAAGGCTGTAAAATCATCTCTGATTTGTAAATACTCATACTTTATTTTGTAATCCTTTATTTCAGGAAAGTATGATACAAATTCTTCTAATAATTGATTTTTAACCTCCTCTTCAGAAAAATCATTCGGCAATGCATAAGAGTGAAGTTCAAATATTCCACCTCCATTTTTTTGAACCCAATCTTCACTTGTTTTTTCCATTCGATGATATACAGTAACTGAATCCAGTATCTTCAACGCATCAGTAAAAATGAAAAAAGGAATATCCGCTCTCACATCTTTATCAATCCAGATCCTCAGTACAGTATATCGCTGCGATTGCTTTTGTTGATTTATTTGTGAATAAAATTCAGAGTTATTTGATTTTATATAATCAGAATTACTAATAATTTTTTTTGTTCCTTTTATATCTGATGCTAAAATTAAATAATCGAATGCTTCTTCGTTTACGATAAATTTGTTTTCGTTTTTTATAAAGGAACTAATTGGTGTGCTTAATTTTATATCCACATTATGAATATTTAGATACTTTTTTGCTGGTTCCCATAAAGTTTTTTCAAAATCATCATTCAGTACATCGTAAATCAATCCGTGATCGTTGCTTAAAAAATAAAAATGAAAACTTTTTATCAGCTCTGCCATTGAGATGTGTTGTGGCTCTGCAAAAAAAGCGCGCGAAAATGTTGTAAACATTAATCTCATCTGCGGTGGGAGATTTACTTCTTCTGCAAATTCTTTAAATGAAATTTCATCGAACTTTTCATATGTCTTTTCTTTATCATAATTAAGCAGGGCTATAAGTTTACTGAACTTTGGGTTCTTCATAATATCTTTAAAAGAATATATTCCTACTTTTCTCATCGATAAAATATTTTCAATAGGTGCGGTTTTAATTTCCTTAAAACTATAGTCACCTAAATCTTTTGTCATTATCAGGTAATCATCAATTGGGATTAGATTTTTGTAGGCATTAATTTTCTTTAAAAGATTACGCAGGTTATAATATTGCCTGAAGAAAGCGTGGAAACCATGCTCAACATTGGTTTGGTAATTATCTTCAAACTTAACCGGCCAGGAACCAACCTTTCCCCCAACAAATGAATCTCTTTCCAAAATCTTTACTGAGAAATTTCTTTCAGATAAATAAATCGCAGCCGATACCCCAGCTAAGCCACCCCCAATTATGCCAACCTTTTTTGGAATGGAAAGTTGATGTGGCAAAGAATTATCAACAGAGTTAATTTGCTGCTTGTAATCACCAAGACGGCATTTAACAATCTTCGAAATAATTGAACTATTCATTTTTAATTATCCGGTTTAGCAGCACTAAAGGTTCGTAGGATAGGTTTTCGCCAGCTTGGCATGTTATGTTTTTTTACATTAACAAAACCAGTTTCTTCAAGAAGATTAATAAACTCTTGCGGTGAAAGAAATTTATCCACACTTTTAACAAGGTATTTAAATATTGTTGATGAACCAGAAAGTATTGTTGAGATTGGAATAACTACGCCATAGCCCAAAACTTTCCAGTATAAATGCGAAAAGAAATTATTGTTCAAAGAATATTCATGAAAAGCAATCTTACCACCGGGTTTAAGAATTCTAATTAAGTTTTGCAAACATTCTTTGTAATTGGGCATATTGCGTATTCCGTATGCCATAAAGATTGCATCTACATAATTATCATCATAATCCAATTCCATAACATCTTTCTGAATAAATTCTAATCTTTCTCTAGCAAATTGTTTGTGGTATTTGTTTTCTGCAACCCTCAACATCTCTTCAGAGTTATCAATCCCGATTACTTTACCGGTTTTTAAATTATTTATGCAGCAAATAGTTGATTTTCCGGTACCACAGCATAAATCGAGAACAAGCTCATCTCCATTTAATTCAATTAGGTCAACGCTACGCTGCAAATCACTTTGATATCCCTGGCTTAGAAATGTTGCAATATCATATTTTTTTGCTACTCGATTAAATTCATAAGGAACCGTTGTTTTATTCTGAAATAAACTAATAGCGGATGTTTTATTATTTCCCAATTCTACTCGTCCTCCTGCAGTTTTTTTCTCCAGAATTTCCTGAATGCAAGAGAAACTTCATCACCTTTTACACTTACTTCGTGAATATTATTTTTCCTCTTTTTTAGAATTTCAAGATTGGAAGAAAGAAAATCAATATCTTCTTCAACGATATTTGCAGATTTTTTAGCCATAAAATATTTTGCAAATGCAGGAAACTTCGGAAAGATATTCTTCCACAAAGTAATCTGTTTCATTTCAACATGTTCATCATCAACCTGCATTACGTGCTCAAGGATAAGGAGTATTTTTTCTTTAAAACGAATTTCCAAACGCGAAATATTTGGATAGTAAAAGCGTATACGTGTGCCGATATTTTCATCATCACCGAAATAAACTTTTTCTGCTTTTGTTCCAACATTCGCTCTGCGATAAAATCCTTCAATGCCATCATCCAAAACATTTAGATTGAAATCTGCGGGAGATTCTTTTATCTGCCCCATAAACGATTTTATAGAATTACGGTGAACGTATGCAATGTGGTACGGATCAATTAAACTTTCTGCTGTTGCTTCCAGATCAGCTTTAAATGTGTAAGCTTTGTAAGTAAACGGCCATTCATTCATTTCTGGAATATCAGTTGGATTAACATGATTGGATTTTTCTTCATCACCAAGAAAAACCCAAACCCACCTGTTAAAATCTTTAGCCGGATAACTTTTTATTTTTGCTTGTGGGGGAATTTTATCACCTGGAAGTTGCGAAGGAATATTAACACAGTTTCCTCTTTTATCATATTCCCAGCCATGATAACCGCAAATAATTGTATTATTATTTAAGTAGCCCAAAGATAAGTTAACGTTCCTATGGCAGCATCTATCTTCAAGTGCAGCAACTTCTCCATCTTTACTGCGAAAGAGAATAATATCCTCTCCTAAAATTTTTTTCTTTACAATTATTTTTTCTAATTCATCAGAAGGACAAATTAAATACCATTTATTTTTTAACATATCGTTTCAGTATTACTCAGAATAATTAAATATTTCTTTTTTGGATTTGCTCTTCTTTGTTGCGATGTTTTCAGCGAGCATATTTTGAGCAATAATTTTTTGATAAATAGATGTATTCATAAATATTAAAGCTGTACCGTAAACAAAATCTTCAATTGGAATTGTGATTATCCTAAAATCCAGTTGATAATCAACTCCATACGTTACAACAGGTCTCCAGGTTAAATATCCGTTAAAAATTAATGTGAACAGTAAAACAAGCACCAGGTAAAAATAAAATCTTCTTTGCAATATAAGATTAGTTTTAAGCAGTTGATCCAAAAGAATTGCTAATCCTAAAAAAGATAATGCTAATCCCGTGTAATGTTTACCAGAAA
>CAZPSY010000044.1:3231-11271 GCA_964589295.1 uncultured Ignavibacteriaceae bacterium | reverse complement strand
CATCAATCAGCTCCAAGTGAAGAGGTGCACGTTAATATAACTGGTATACCGGAAGCGCCACCAATTATTGTAGAGCATTACCAACTGCTTAACAACTATCCAAACCCATTTAATTCAAGCACAGTTATTCCTTACAGGTTAAAGGAAGCAGGATATGTGAAGCTATATGTTTACGATATAAAAGGAGAACTGGTAAGAATACTAATAAATGCCTACCAATCTGCTGGATATTATGAAGTAAAATTCAGTCCATCAAGCGAAGAAAGGAAGAATGGAGAATTAGGAGAAGGTTGGTGGACTGGCTATAATGATGATATAGCAACAGGAATTTATATTTATCAGCTTATGGTTAGAGGTGAGGGAGATATTCCTGTTTTTTCAGATTTGAAAAAGATGATTTTGCTGAAATGAAAACGGCTCACTAAATTGTGAGCCGCATTTACATTTTACTTCTTAATTTATTTCTTACGCTTCTTCAAAAACCGGTAAATTGGTTTTTTTCTTCTTAACCTCCCTTTTAACAGGTTTCACCTTTTTCTTTTTAGTAGTAAACCCATCAGGATTATTCTTATCAGCATAATTTTTATAAGAATAAACTTTGTTATTAAAGTTACGTAGAATAACCTGTTCTTCATCCTTGTGGAGAACATAATTAGGAAGCAGTGGTATTTTACCGCCGCCGCCCGGGGCATCAATTACAAATTGTGGAACTGCAAGCCCGCTTGTATGTCCGCGCAGTGCCTCAATAATTTTTAAACCGGTTTCAACTGAAGTTCGAAAGTGGTTTGCACCTTTTGTTTCATCTGCCATGTACATATAGTAGGGTCGCACTCTTATCTTTAATAACTTTTGCATCAATTCTTTTACAATTTCCGGTTTATCGTTAACATTTTTCATAATAACCATCTGGTTTCCAACAGGCACTCCGTTATCGGCAAGCATTGTGCATGCTTTGCTGCTTTCTTCTGTTATCTCCCAGGGATGGTTAAAGTGTGTGTTTACGTAAATGGGGTGATATTTCTTAATCATGTCGCAAAGTTTCTGGGTAATCCTGTGTGGAAGAACAACCGGCATCCTTGTTCCTAATCTTATAATTTCAATATGAGGAATTTCCCTTAATCTTTTAAGAATTTTTTCCAGCATTGCATCGGTAAGCATTAAAGGATCGCCGCCGGAAAGAATTACATCCCTTATCTCTTTATGTTCTTCAAGATATTTAAATGCACTTTCCAATCCCTTCATAGAAATTTTTCCATAATCGCCAACTTTTCTTTTTCTCGTACAAAAGCGGCAGTAAATTCCGCACTGGCTTGTTACAAGAAATAACGCACGATCAGGATAACGATGAGTAATATTTGGTACAGGGCTCATTCCTTCTTCGTTCAATGGATCTTCGTCGGCATCAAAATCTTTTAATTCCTGTTTATCCGGAACGCACTGAAGCCAAATCGGATCGCCGGGGTAACGGATTAAACCAAGGTAGTATGGATTAATGCGGGCCTGGAAAAATTCATCCAGATCTTCAGCAGTTTTTCTATCGATGTTGAATTTATCAACAAGGTGATCGACTGTATGAACACTCTCCCTCACCATTTCTTGCCATAATTCCATGATGGATCCTTAGTTGTTCTTATTGTTAAAATATTTTCCAAAGATTAATAAACTCTCACCTTTGGAATAAAAATCATTTATTTGAGAAATAATTGTGTAATTATTTCGCATGTAAAAATTTCTTGTTGCGTTATAACTTTCTTTTGATGATGTTTCGATCAACATCCACCTACCGTTGTTTTGTGTTACAAAATCTTCTGCATGTTCCAATAAACTCTTACCAATCCCTTTTTTTCCATGATCTGGATCAGTTACAATCCAGTAAAGATCGTATACTGCATCAGTTAACGGTCTTTTGCCGGTACAATGATAACCAAGAACCGTACCATCATTTTCATAAACAAACACATTATAGTCTGTTTGCAAATGATTAGAAGCAGTTATATCAATTAATTCCATCGCAACTTTTATATCATCTTTTTTAAAGAGTGGTATTTTTTTTAAAATACCTTCAATTATTTCGGCATCAGCCGGCTTTAACCTGCGTATCATTTACTTTCTTTCTTGATAAAGCAAAATTTGCAATTGTGTTAAGCAACTCTTTGTGTGAAATCCCAGCCGCAGCTGCAGCTCTTGTAAAACCTGAATCGGTTGATATATCCGGGTTCGGGTTCACTTCAATAACGTATGGAACATTTTTTTTATCGAGTCTAATATCAATGCGTGCATAATCTCTGCAATTAAGTGCTTCGAAGGCATCAATGGCTAATTTAATTATTTTGTTTTTTATTCTTTCGTTAAGTTCTACCGGGCAGACCGGCTTTGTATGTTTATAATAAACACTATCCTCAATCCACTTACCATCATAAGTAACAATTGATGGCAATCCTTTTGGTAAACCTTTAAAATCAATTTCGGAAACAGGTAAAATATTATTACCCAGCACAGCAATATTTAATTCTCTTCCCTTAATATATTCTTCAAGAATTACATCCTGTCTGTATGTTTCAGTTAAAAATTTAAATTGCTTACGTAGTTCGGTGTAATTATTAACAACAGAATACTCTGAAATTCCAATACTGGCATCTTCACTTAAAAGTTTAATTATTACAGGATAATTAATTGTAATATCTTTTTTAGTAAATCTTGCATTTGGTTTTAATGTTATATGCTGCGGAGTTTTTATTCCCCTTGAGGTTAGAATATTTTTTGCCCTGGCTTTATTTAAACAATTACCAAGAGATGCAGGGTTACAACCAGTATATTCAAACCCGAGTAGCTCAAATAAACCAGCTATGCACCATTCGTACGAAGCAATTCCTTCAACAGATTCAACAAAATTATATATTACATCCGGGTTAAACTTATTAATATTATTTATTGATTTTTGAACATCGCGGTAAATTGCAAGGGTTTCAACTTCTGTGTAAAATTCAGCTAATGATCTTTTAATAACATTTAATTCCCTTAAGAAACTTTTTTCAGAAAGATCTGTTTCTTTAGGTTCATTAGTAACGGGCTTACCATTATAAACCGGGAAAATGCTTACCGGGGCGTTATAGCAAATCAATATTTTCGCTTCGGTTTTCATACCAGGTTGTACCTTTCGGCAGCGGCAAACAAAACACTCAGTATCATCTGTTTATAATCCATTCCCGCAGCTCTTGCAGCTTTAGGGAAACTTGAATTTTCAGTCGGGTCGGGCATAATACCCGGAAGAGGATTTATTTCAATAATATTCGGAACGTTGTTTTTATCTAATCGCAAATCCACACGGCTCCAGTCTTTACAATTCAAAACTTTATATGCTTTTAATGCAGTATTTTTAATTTCATCTGCAAGCTTAGCTCCAAGTTTGGCAGGGCATTCAAAAACATCAAAGTCGCTCTCTTTTGTATCAAGAATCCATTTTGCTTCGTATGAATAGAGAGGAACAACATCAGCAGGAAATTTTTCATAATTTATTTCAATGATAGGCAATGCTCTTGCATTCCTGCCATTCCCCAGGATTGCAACAGTAAATTCTCTTCCCGGCAAAAACTCCTCAATAAGTGCGGGTTGGTTATATTGATTTATCACTTTTATGGCTTCATCATTTAAATCGCGGTGGCTTTTTACTAATGATGAAGAAAAAATTCCCTTGCTTGAACCTTCGGATACCGGTTTTACAATAACTGGATAAGAAAAATTGTTTGTTGGAATTCCCTCCGGCTTATCAACCACCATAAATTTCGCATTTGGAATATTATGGTAAGAAAGAATTTCCTTCGTGCGTGCTTTATCAAGACAAATTCCTAAAGTCAATGCATCGGAACCTGTATAAGGTATTTGAAGCATATCTAACATAGCAGGTATTTGAGATTCACGGTTAACTCCGTTTAATCCTTCCGCAATATTGAACACGATATCCGGCATTAATTCTTTAAACTTTTCATAAGCAGATTCATCAGCTTCAATTAAAGTTACATCATGAAAACATGCTATTGCATCCTTCAATGCATTTATAGTTTCCCATGTATCCCATTCAGCAAAAGTATCAGAAGAGAGTTGTAATTCACTTGCTGATTTATCTTGGATTGGGGGTAAGTCTTGGGAGAAAGTTTCACTTTCTGGTTTTACATTGAAGGTTAAAGCAACATTTAACCGTGAGTTAAACGCAATCGATAAAATTTTTACTCCTTTTTATTTTTTTTTATAACAAATATAATCTTTATAACATATAAGTCAACAACTTTTAAAAAGTGTTTAAAATTTTTTTTCTAATGAATTAAAGATTTTTTTAAATAATTAATCTTAGCAACAAAAAATATTTAAATATTTTATTTTATGTTATAAAAATTTTAATGAAGTTATGAAGTAACTTTGTTTATCATGCAAGCTAATAACAGTGGTATGAGTAAGGTTGGGTAAAAGTTAAACGTTAAGCAATCTTAGCGTACTTTAAGTTATCGGAATAGTGAACAAGTAAATTTTTCCTTAGCACGTCATTTAATTCTGTTTTTAGCGCCGGATCTTTTTTTATTAATTCGAACGCAATTTTTTTAATTTTAAGTATTAATTCACCGTCTGCCACAATATCTGCAAATTTTAAATTTGGAAAACCACTTTGCATTGTTCCGAAAATATCACCGGGACCTCTTAACTTTAAATCAACTTCAGCAATTTTAAAACCATCAGTTGTATCAACCATGGTTTGTAACCTGATTGTTGATTTATATTTTTCTATCTGGGTTGATGAAAGATATTCCGGTTTAATTATATTTTTATTATTGCGTGCAGCAGATTCATCATCAGTAATTAAAATGCAATAAGCTTGTTTATCACTCCGCCCAACTCTTCCTCTTAATTGATGAAGTTGTGATAAACCAAACCTGTGTGCATCGTTTATTAAAATTATGTTTGCATCAGGGATATCTATTCCTACTTCAATCACAGTCGTAGAAATGAGCACATCAAATTCTTTTTTAAGAAAGAGATACATCTTCTCTTCTTTTTCCTGCCAATTCATTCTTCCGTGGATTAAGCCAAGGTTTAAACTTTTTAGGTAAGTGTTTTTAAGTTCATTGTAATAAGTTTCGGCAGCTTTTAATTCCAGCTTCTCCGAATCTTCAACAAGGGGATAAACAATAAACGACTGGTAACCCTGCTTAGATTTGTTGACAATGTATTTGTAAATTTTCGGAAGTTTTGCATCTCCGCGCAAAACAGTTTTAACCGGTTTCCTGTTTTTCGGCATTTCATCAATTACTGAAACATCCAGGTCACCGTAAACTGTTAGCGTAAGAGTCCTTGGAATTGGAGTTGCACTCATAACAAGTACCTCTGGCGTTTTACCTTTACTTTGCAATTTTGATCTTTGCCTTACACCAAACCTGTGCTGTTCATCGATTACCACAATACCAAGATTTTTATAATTCACCTTCTCTTCAAAGAGTGCATGAGTTCCAACTATTATATCGGCTTCCTGCAATTCAATATCCCGGAGATGTTTTTCCCTTTCAGATTTATTTTGTCCCCCTAAAAGCAATGTAACTTTAATTTCTTTACCATTATCTTCATTTTTCAACGCCTCCATCATCCTTGCAATGTTTTTGGCATGCTGATCTGCTAATATTTCAGTAGGTGCCATAAGTGCTGCCTGGTAACCGTTATCAACGGCTAACAACATTGCGATAATGGAAACAATTGTTTTACCGCTTCCGACATCTCCCTGCAATAACCGATTCATAGGTATTTCGGATTGCATATCTTGTTTAATTTCAGATAGAACTTTTAGTTGGGCTGAAGTTAGTTTAAATGGAAGTATGTCTAAAAAATTTTGCACCAGTTTAGTTTTTATACTCATTGCATTTCCGGTAAGCTTTGTGCTGTAATTATGCTTTCTTAGTGCAACAAGAATTTCCAGGTAAAATAGCTCCTCAAACTTCAGCCGTGTAAGAGCATCTTCTAACTTTTCTTTGCTTTCCGGGAAATGATAATTTTTAACTGTTTCTATTAAGGGAAGAAGAGAGTTTTGTTCAATAATATTTGCCGGTAAAGTTTCTTCCAGTTTGTCTGCATATTTTTCTACAGCATTATTGATTATCCTCCTTAAACTTAAATCGCCAATGTTACCTTGCTTAAGTTCTTTTGGAATCCTGTAAAAAGGAATTATCTTCCCTGTATTTAAAAAGTTATCCGATTCTTCTCTTGTGATCTTATCGTAATCGGGATGAGCAAACTGAAACTTATCGTATTTATTTATTTCAGGTTTTGAGGAGACAGCGAAAATATCTCCCTCATTAAAGACTGAGTAAAAATATTTTGCTCCCTGGAACCAAACACATTCAAAAAATCCTGTTGAATCCTGGAAGTGCACTATCAATAATTCTTTCTTACCAAATCTCTTTTTCTCTTTATCAACAACACTTGCAATAACAGTAACTTCACCATCGTAACCATTCTTAACGTAGCCGTAAGCTTTAGCCGCTGTTAACACAGTTGTTCTATCTAAGTGTCTTGAAGGAAAATAGAAAAGTAGATCGCGGATAGTATTTATCCCGATTTTCTTAAAACTTTCGGCACGTTTTGGTCCAACAGATTTAATAAACTGTACAGACCGCTCTAAAATATCATCCTCACTTGTTTTCATCTAATTAAAAATAATTGAAGGGAACAGCAAACACAAAAAATCCAGCCGATAATTTTTTCTTTTGAAATATAGTTAACTTTAATAAAAGAATAATTTGGTACGAAGCAAAATAAAAACTATTAGCATATAATTATTAAGGAAGAATTTTGAACTGGAAAGAATTATTAAACGATAACCGGCTTGGCGTTAATGCAGCTTCAGCAGGCGGTACTGTTGATGGAAGAAGTCAATTCCAAAAAGATTTCGACCGGATTGTATTTTCTCCGGCTTTTAGAAGATTGCAGGATAAGACGCAGGTATTTCCGCTGCCCGAAAGTGATTTTGTTCATACAAGATTAACTCACAGCTTAGAAGTCTCAGTTGTAGGAAGATCGCTTGGCAATTTAGTTGGTGAACGAATACTTGAGCGAAATCCAAAATTGAAAAATGATTTTACAAAATTTCATTTTGGCGAAGTAATTGCTGCTGCCTGCCTCGCTCACGATATCGGCAACCCACCCTTTGGTCACTCGGGAGAAAATGCGATTGCAGAATATTTTAAAACCGGTGGGGGTAAAGAATTCAAAAAAAATATTAATGATGAAAAGAAATGGTTTGACCTCATAAAATACGAGGGCAACGCACAGGGTTTCAGGATTATTACAACTTTGCAAAATCCTGATATTGATGGAGGGCTGCGTTTAACACTCGCTACACTAGCAGCTTTTACAAAATATCCCAAAGAATCTTATACTGCTACTGATTTGAAAGGTCTAACAAGTAAAACTGCTTATAAAAAGTTTGGTTTCTTCCAGGAAGAGAAAAATATCTTCAAAGAAATAGCGAAATCAGTTGGATTAAAAGCTGTTGAAGAAAGTAGCTATTGGTGGTGCAGGCACCCGCTTTCAGTTCTTGTTGAAGCTGCTGATGATATTTGTTATGGTATAATGGATTTGGAAGATGGTTTCCGGCTTGGTTTAATTTCTTTTAAAGAAACTGAGGAACTGTTAATGCCTCTTGTTCCGCGAAATGTGCTGGAAGGATATAAAGGACGGGATGAAAATGAAAAGATTGGCTACTTAAGAGCAAAAGCAATTAGCGAACTTGTAAACGAGCTTGCAGATAAATTTGTTGATGAAGAGGAAAAACTCCTTGATGGAGAGTTTGAAGACGAAATGATCTTAGTTATAAAAAAAGCTAGTGCATTAAAGGAGATAAATAAAATTTCAATTGAAAAAATTTATTGCTATAAAAGTGTTATCGAAAGAGAAGTTGCCGGTTACGAAGTTTTAGGTGGTCTGCTGGATACATTTATCCATGCGTACAACGAATCTTACGAAGGAAATCTTTCGCGTAAGAACAAGGCTGTTGTTAACCTT
>CAZPSY010000044.1:0-3131 GCA_964589295.1 uncultured Ignavibacteriaceae bacterium | reverse complement strand
GGGGTATCAACGTTATGTTTTTTAGCAAGCTGCGAAGCAGAGCGGCTGGTTTCAACTCCTTCTGCAACCATTTCCATCGATTTTAAAACCTGTTTTAATTTTTTTCCCGCACCAATCTGCTCGCCAACATAACGGTTTCGGCTATGCCTGCTCATGCAAGTTACAATAAGGTCTCCCATTCCGGATAATCCTGCAAAAGTTTCGGGTCTTGCGCCCATAGCTACGCCAAGCCGCGAAATTTCTGCAACACCGCGCGTCATTATAGCAGCTTTAGTGTTATCACCGAATTTTGCACCGTCAATTATACCTGCTCCAATTGCAATTACATTTTTGAATGCTCCACCAAGCTCTACACCAAGAATATCGGTTGATGAGTAAACTCTAAAGTAAGAGGTTGTAAATGCTGCCTGTATTGTTTTCGCAGTATCCAAACTTGTTGATGCGGCAGTTACAGTGGTTGGAATTCTCTTAGCAACTTCTTCTGCGTGCGAAGGACCTGAAAGCACACCTATCTGTTCATCCTTTAATGATGGATGAACATCTTTTAACATCTGCGACATTGTTAGAAGTGTGTTTTTTTCAATTCCCTTTGCAACACTAACCAGAATTGTTTCTTTTATATTTTGAAACTTAATCTTCTTAACAGCACCGCGCAGAAATTGAGATGGAACAGCTAATACTATAAGATGTTGGTTGGTAGTAGATTCCTCAAGATTATTAGTGATCTTTATTTCTTTAGGAATTTTTATACCGGGAAGCAGGTCAACATTTTCGCGCTTTTTATTTAATTTATTGGCGTAACTTTTCCTGTATTCCCAAAGAGTAACATCATGACCGTTGTAGTGAAGTAAAATACCAAGGGTGGTTCCCCAGCCACCAGCACCAAGGACGGAGATTTTCATTTAATCAGGATTTAAATTTTTTCTTAAAACTGATTTTACTTTCGCTGCCGTTAAACAAACGAACTAAATTCTTCCGGTGTGTAAAAATAACCAGGAGTGACATAGCAACTATAAACGGGAAAAGAATATCATATCCGATAATATCCACATGGAAAACATTTTCCCTGATATATAATACAGATGGAACTGCAATTGCAGTAAGAATAGAACCCAGGGAGACATATCTTGAAATAGAAACTACAAGTACAAACACACCAAGTGCAATTAACATATCAATAGTAACAAGCATTAACATCATTCCAAGGGCAGTGGCAATTCCTTTACCGCCCTTAAAGCCGGCAAAGACAGTCCAGATATGTCCAACAACCGCAGCCATTCCGGCAATTATTTGAACAAGTGTAAAATCATCAAATGGTGAAATGTTGGTAAAGGGGAGTGGTCCGTAATGCAACCTTGCAATTACAACAACAGCAATAGCACCTTTAAGTGCGTCCAATAAAATTACGAGTAAGCCATGTTTCCAGCCAAGAACCCGCATAACATTAGTACCGCCGGCATTTCCGCTTCCATGCTTGCGGATGTCAATTCCCTTAACAGCTTTGCTTATAATGATGCTGTTTGGGATTGAACCGACCAGGTAAGATAACAATATAATTATTGCAAGTAATAACATCTCTGAAGAATCTCAATTAAATTCAATTAATAACCTAACTATTCTATAAACAATAAACAACGAAATTTTGTGCCATTATTTATTCCGTTTCACAACAATTGGATGACCTCAACTAGTAAAAGTTGCACAACTGCGTGTTTTTATTACTCATCCATCCTCCAGAATTCATGTTTTCGCTAGATATATTTGCTATTAACACTCTCCAGAACATCTTTAACATAACCCTAGCTACGCATACCAGCAAATGTTCAGGCAACTTCCGGCAGCGAATTTATCATCAGGATTACCTTTTGAGAAAGTGACGGATTTTGTTGATCCTGTTCCATAAATATATCCAGTTTTGTATGTAAATCAAGATTCTTTTTATTCCATATCCTTACCAGCTCATTCTCAATAGAATTCGTATTGGAAAAATTTTCTACCCTTTTCCTGATTGCCTCAGTAGTAGCCATAGAATCCTCTCAAAGATAAATCATTTTGTTTCATTCTAAATATCAATAAAATCAGGGAGAAACGATTTTTGTTTTAACACCCTGTTTTGATATATTTATCATCTAAATTTTCAAGGAGAAATATAATGGCAAAATCCCAATCATTTTCTGATAAAGTTAAGAAAAAACAAAAATCTGACCACATAACTGTAAAATTAGTTAAAGCGGTTAAGACAGATAAGGGAAATTATAAGTTTAACGAGAAATTTGTTCAGCTTGAAGATATAAGCAAAGTATCCGAGCTGAAATAGTTGTTTTTTTTGTAAAAAAAGCACTTAACCGGTTAAATCCTGCTAAAAAGCCCTTCTGAGTTTTAGCTAAAGACTAAAACTATTCCTTAGATTAAAAGAGAATTTTTTGTAACTTAAAAAAAACTTCTGAAATTAACGGACGGAAGGCAACATAAGAAGATTCTTTTAACCTTTTTCAAAATATGGAAAAGGATGTGGTACAGATTAAATTAATTAACGAGGATGTTAGAAGATGATAACCCCGGGAAAAATGAAATTTTACGGTCTTAGGGACATTGATAACATCCCCCAACTGCAATGTTTAAGCAGCGAACAGAAGTTCGAATTAAAAGTTGTATCTCACGTACTTCCTTTCAGAGTAAACAATTACGTTGTAGAAGATCTTATAGATTGGGATAACATTCCCGAAGACCCGATTTACCAGCTTACATTTATGCAGCGCGGAATGCTTACCGAAAATCAGTTTCAACGTATGGCTGATGAACTGCTAAACAAAAAAACGCACGATGAGATTACAAAAGTTGCCAACGAAATACGGTTGGAATTAAATCCTCATCCGGCAGGGCAAATGACTTTGAATGTTCCTAAAATTGATGATGAACCGATTCCTGGCATTCAACATAAGTACAAAGAAACTGTACTGATTTTTCCTTCCGCGGGGCAAACCTGTCACTCTTATTGCACTTTTTGTTTCAGATGGGCACAGTTTGTTGGGATGAATGAACTGAAATTTGCTACGGAAGAATCTAGTAAATTCCAGAGATACTTAGCCACTAAAAAAGACGTTACAGATGTAATTATACCAGGCGGCGAT
>CAZPSY010000043.1:0-11361 GCA_964589295.1 uncultured Ignavibacteriaceae bacterium | reverse complement strand
AAGTAAAGTCTTATGAAACGGCGGTTAACGGCGCTTCAGTACTTAAATCTGTGACAAAAACCACGGATAAGTATTACAGAAACGGCGTATTGAAAATGAAGAACATAATGTATAAGGAATACGATCCAACAACAGGAGAGCTTATAAAACACACCGTGGATAAAACTCGTTATGACAGAGACGGCAATGTTATAGGAGAATCCCATTGGGAAGGGGATTTGACAAAGAAAAAATGGAATATTATCACATTTATTAAGGGGAATGGAACAACGACAGAAGTTAACGAATATATTTATAGAGATAAGATAGAAAAACCCGGTTCTTATTATTATAGGTTAAAGCAAATTGATTTTGATGGAACAACAACTTACAGTCCCGAAATGGAAGTTGATGTAACAGGACCAACGGAATTTACATTAATGCAAAACTATCCAAACCCGTTTAACCCTGCTACAACTATCAGGTTTACACTTCCGGTTAAAACAGATTTAGTGATAGCTGTTTATAACTCCTTAGGAGAAAAAGTTTCAGATTTATTTAAAGGCGAAATGGAAGCGGGTTATCACGAAGTTAAATTTGATGCCTCAAACCTATCTTCGGGTGTATATTTTTACAGGTTTGAAAGCAAACAATTTGTAGATGTGAAAAAGATGGTTCTTGCAAAATAGTTTTGTGTGTTATCTTTTGAGGGAAAAAGAAGGCGGCTTATTGCCGCCTTTTTAAGTTTATATTATCGAAGAATGCTCTAACTCCTTTAAAAAGAAATAGTTAATTATAAAGAAGTGCTCAAATAGTATCAATAACTATTTCATCAACACCATCTTCTTATTATCTACTTACTTCTATTTAAACTCCTTTAAAAATGAAAGCCCAAGGCGAAACCAAAACTAAAGTTACCCAGACTTCTCTCGCTTATATCTGTGCTTAGTATCGCTGGCATTTCACCAGTCACAAAAACGTAATCAGCCATAAGCCCAATCGATAGCTCCTTAATTAAATAGAGATCGAATTGTGTGTTTACAAGAGCACTAAATACAGTTTTATTAATACGCTTTGAGGTTTCCTCTTCGATTATTTCCGGATAGCTTCCAACAGTTCTCATTTCTTCAAAAGAAAAATCTACACTCCCCATTCCTATTCCTGCACCTATACTCCAAGAGATTTGTTTTGAAAAAGTTGATGCGAATGGATGATAAACAGCTACTGCATAGTATCCCACCCCATCGTACGTTTGTGTTACCGTAACATTGGAGCCGCCTCCAAAGTTTGAATACCAAAATATTGATGGCTCACCAAACCAGCTAATCGCTCCACCCACTTCTAAATCTTCTTGAATTTGGTACATCAATTGAATTTTTCTTAATAAGTTAAAGCTGGTAACCTCGTCATAACCATAATAATATAAGTTATTTTCATCTGTTTGAATTTCTGAGTACCTGGTATTGACCTGCGACATTTGTACACCTAAATGAACCTTTCTTTCTATTAGTTGTTCACCCTTTAGAAACGCTTTCAAGCGATCCAATTCTCTAATCTGATATTTTTTATCTCCGCTAAAAGTAAATTCCTCGGTATCATTTTGAGTGCTAATATCAATTAAGTAACCAACACCACCACCGACAAATGCAAAAAGTAAACTCGCTATTGCTTTCCATCCTTCATCCTCACCTTGCCAGTAAGCGGTTGGTTGATTAACTGCTTGAAAGAAAGCAAGATTTCCAAGATAAATTCCAAGAATACTTCCGATGGCAAGCCCCCCCAAGTTATCCCGTTGAGTTTTTATTGTTACAGTTACCAATTCCCGAATTGGAATCTCAATATTTTGTTCATCTTTAAACAGGATAAGTGTATCAGTCTTTAGACCAACCAGAAATCCTCTTGAAACATCTCCGTCTATATTTATAACCGTAACCAAATTGTATAAAAGATCTTTATTTGCAGTAACTAAACCTTCTGTTAACGGTTTAGTAATTATTGAATCTTGAGTATATGATGGGAAACAGATTGTAACAATCTGTATTAATACTATAATAAAGATATTTTTTTTCATTGTCAAACCCCATATTTATTTTGTTGTTTTAGTCCACTCTTCATAACGCTCTAATGAATATTCAACAATCTTTCCAGGTACGAAACCAATTTCATATAGTGTCTGAGTTTGAATTGGTTGATCCTTAGGCAGATGAATTTCATAATATCCTGTTGATTTTAGGAATACTGTTCTATCAGTGTCGTCACTTTTTGGTGGAGCATCAAATTCAGCAAGAAAGTAATCTCCAACTTTGGGCATTTTATGATAATTATCATCTGTTGATAAAAGAATTTGTAAAATGTCATTCTCATCATGATCAATTGCTTTGGATAGAGGAACTTCTTTTACTAATGGTTCAGGATGGTTTTCATATTCCATGGCTATATAGTCAAGAGTCCAGAAACCGTAAGGTGGGTTTAATTGAATTATTAATGAATCACCCTGAACACCATTTAGGTCAATATTATATACTCGTGTCTCAGAAATAAATGGACCACCGCCCGATATAAGTCCTTGATCAGTCCAATTTTCTCCTTCTTTAACTAATAACTTTAATAAATACAGTTCTTCTCTTTCAATAAATTGCATCATTTGTTTTCTCTCGATATCGCTATCATCAATCTTTTCATACCACGTATCAATATTATCACCATATAACATCAGCATCTCTCTTATCATATTCGATCCCCAAAGCGAAGTACCCGCGTTGATAATTAGTTTCGCACTTTTTTCATTACTGGGCTTTGGAAATACAAATGTTAGTTTGTGTCTTAAATTGTTTCTAGATTGGTAATTTTTAACCGGAAGTTTTGTTTGCCAGAAAATATTATCCTGTTTGGATATAAATTTACTCAGATCAAGTCCATTTTCATCCTCAGCAAGTATTGGATTCTTTGGATTTTTAATTGTATGAAAATTTCCATCAAGGTCTGTTATTACTTCAAAATCATTTGGATGATCTGTAACATATAGACTCATTTCATCCAGGTACTGAGTTTCTTCCACTTCATTTTTGACCATAATTCTATATTTCCCATCAACTTTTTTCAAAACATTTAGTTTCGATAACTCACTTCTTTGCAAACCCCTCGTTGTTGCTCCGCCAAGCGGTTCAGCATCAAAAACATATTTCTCTCCATCAAATGAATAAACAAAAGGACACGATTCTTTGGTTGCCAGAGCTATTAAAACTAGAATAGCTAAAATTCCAACTACAACACCGACACTTGCTAAGACTGATCCGACAGCATTGACTCTTAATAATTTAACATATAATATTTCTGAAGTAGCAATGTTTACAACTTCTTTTTCTTGAGTAACACCAGAAATAACTGCCATTCGTTCAATATATGTACCTCCTGCCTGATCGAAAGTTACAATCAGATTGTTGGCTTTAACAATTTGAGAAACAAATAAATTCTCATCTTGTATGAACTCCTTTTTGCTGATCGTTTTTGCTCGATCGGTATGAATTTCAAGAATTTGTTTTTGTGTTAATGATAAAGTCTGATTATCCTCAGTTATTCCAGTTAAAGTGTTTTTTTGCTCATCATATTTAGCCCCCTCATCATTAAACTCAAACAGACGATTGCCATTAACAACAACTTCGGTAATTCTGCTATCTCCAATTTCATCAAAAGGAATCGAAGGGACCTTTTCTGTTCTTAATTCTCGAATATCTTTGAGAGGTAAAATAATTTCGTCCCCCTCAATAGATATTCCTTTTATTGAAGATTCTATCACTCTGAATTCCCCACCATTTTCATCAAAGGTGATTACATCACCATTCGGAAAGATTACCTGCTCAATTGTTTCTTCGCCAACTATTAGTTCCTCTTTGAAAGCTTTTTCAGATCGTGTAATTGTACAACCGAATAAAAAATTGATGAAGGTTAGCAGTACGAGACTTGTAAATACTTTTTTGTACATCTTCTTGTTCCTTATTTTAATTTTTATAATAATTAAATAAGATTCACAATTAGTTGCTTTTGAGTCTATGAATTATATAGTTTCTCCCAGTCCTTCCTTACTTCATTAAAAGAGATTGGTACTTCTACACCCGATTCATTTATCTTCTTTAATGTATCAGATAATAGTATCGAAGGACACTCCTTATGCAGCGGATGGGGAATCGACATTCTCATCCTATTATATATTTCCTTAAACTCTGACTCCATTATATTTCCGAAGGACACCGGAAGAAAAACACAGGGGTTAACATTACCCGAGCTATCTATATAAAAGTGAGATAGACCTCCCATCATACAACCCATCTGTTCAGGTCCCTCAATATGCGCCACATAGTAGATCAAGGGATAATCTTTATATTTTTTTTGGTTGTTCCCTTTCTTCATAAAATCTTTCAATATTTCTCTATCCTTTTCAGTAATTAAGTCATTTATTTCATCACCGAAATATCCACCACACGGTCTTGGTTCTAAAAGTTGAACTATGCTTACATTTAGGTTTTTAACAAATTCAAGATATTTCCATAAATCACCCGATCTAATCAATGGTTTTGTTGCACATAAGTTCACGTAGGTGAATATTCCTGCTTCGTTGAATAGTTTAAGAGCATTAACAGCAAAACTAAAGGATTTTTCTCCTCTAATACTATCATGCCTTTCCGGAAGCACATCATCTAAACCAACAGCAGCAGCAGTTAAACCATGATCTTTTAACTTCATGACTTTTTCTTTAGTTAATCCTTTTCCAGATGTATGTATATGAAAGTCAGATAGATCCATATTTGCACTATCAAGAATATTTACTAGAATTTCAAATTCAGTCAGTGGCTCTCCTCCGGTAAGAATTATAACACTTACACCCATTTGTTGAAGATTATCAACAATTTCAATCCATTTGTTTATCGGTACTTTGTTGTTATTGTCTAAATTATGTTGCTCATAGCAATGAGTACATCTAAGCTCACATTTATTTGTAATAGCCAAGAATACAGAATCAATATGTTTTTTCTTTGGAGTACCAGCATCAAGGAAATTTAAACCACCATTAGATGCCATCCTATCAAAAACTTTGGAAGGATAGCTTGGTATTATAGGTGTAGAATAAAACTTCTTATTAAATTTGACGAGTTTTGTAAGTTGTAATTTCTTTCTGATTTTAATCGTAGATGAAATATTATGAATTGATGAAATGATTCTAGATGCAGCGGAGTAATTTCTCTGTATCAAATAATATTTGACTGATGTTCTAAGAGCTATTTCAATGAGCTTCCAGCCCGAATAGAACTTTGGTGAGAGGTTTTCAACATTCGTTTGCATTGATATTGATTATCTAAATTTGTTAAAAAATACAATGAAACTTTAACAATTATTTCAAACTAGTTGTCATGGAAATGTCATAAAATTGTAAATGTTTTGTGAATTGGAGACCACAGACCTATTTCAATGAAAATCTTTTGAACTTACTCCTTGGGGGAAGCACAATATTCTGGAAAGAATTTAAGAGTAACGTTATTCTATACGTTTCTCTCAAGGGGTAGAACCACTTCTATAAATTTGCAAAAATTATTTGATAGATGCAACTATTATTATCGATCGGTTACTGTTGCTGCTTGGCAAGTGGAAGTATTCTACACTTCACTTCCTAGTTTAAATATTTTTTGTACCACTCAACCCATCTTTTGAAAACATCCACACGCTGATTAGGAGGGGTTATACTGTGTTTTGCATCAGGATATAAAACCATTTCCACTTCAACACCTAAATCTTCCAGAGCTCTGTAAATTTCCCAGCTCTGCATTACATGAACCCGGTCATCTGCTTCGCCATGCATTATAAGTGTTGGAGTTTTTGCGTTCTTTAAATATTCAAGTGGCGAAGAATTTGTAAACTGTTCAACATCTGTTACAGGCAAACCAACAAACTCCCAATAAGCTATCTCTCCATGATTTATATCACTCTGTGCGTAGTTGCTTACTGTGTTGGAAACACCGGCAACACTAACCGCAGCTTTAAACCTGTCTGTATGTCCTATTATCCAGTTAGTCATATAACCACCGTAACTCCATCCACCAACCACCATTTTATCTTCATCTGCAATTTTATTTTTAATAAGATAATCTACGCCGGACATAATATCATCGTAATCAATATGACCAAGTTTACCACGGTTTGCAGCATAAAATTCTGAACCGTAACCAATTCCACCCCTGAAGTTCGGTTCAAATACTACCAACCCTTCCTGTGCGAAGATCTGCCCAAAATAATTAAAGCGGTCCATAATAATTCCATCAGGTCCGCCATGCGGAAGAACCATTAACGGGTAAGGTTTTGAATCATCATAACCCGGAGGCAAGGTTAACACGGCTTCTATAATTGTTCCATCGTGAGAAGGATATTGTATAACTTTAGATGTACCGAGAGTTTTTTCCTGAACCCATGTTGAAACATCAGTTAATTGTAAAGCTTCTTTAGGATCTCTTTCGAATTTTGAAACGAAAAGTTCATTAGGAATATTACTGCTGCTTCCTATAAATGCCAGCTCATTTGTTTCAGTGTTTAAAGAGTAAGAGTAAATAACATAGTGTGGTTCAAAAAGTGTAGTTTTTTCACCATTAATATTCACACTGTAAATTCCTGAGTAAACATTTCGCGGTGTTCTAAAAGAGATGTTTTCATTATCAATCCATTCAACTTCATTAACAGTCGGATCAAAATCTGTGGTTAGATTTTTTGCCTCCCGAGTTTCTTTATCAACTAAAAAAAGTGCATTATTTGATGAATAACCAACGGTATTTCCTACAAAGCAAGCTCTTGTTCCATCTGGAGAAATTGCAGGAGCGCTAAAGACTTTTGCATCATTGAAAGAGTAAAAATCTTTTCCATCACTATCTACCCATAGCACTCTGCCGTTAACTAAACTTTCAAACAGATCAGAATTTTCAGCAGTTATTAATAAAAAACTGCTTCCATCGCGGGATACCGCAAACTCACTTATGTAATAACTTCCGTCAGTAATTTTATTAACAACCGATTCATCTTTAATTGATTGAGTCCATAAGGCAGAAGTATGAAAAGTTGTACCAAAAACATATCCGCCGCCTGCTCCTTCTTCACGGGCAGTTAGAACGGAATCGCGTGGTTCGTCTGTAAGAAATGCAATAGTGGAATTATCAATCCATTCAAAAGAGTTTACGCCCCTTTCTGTAAAAGTAACCTGCGTTGCTTCGCCGCCATTAATGCTGATTTTGTAAACCTGTGTTTTTTCACTTCTTGTGGAAAGGAATGCTATTGTAGAACCATCCGGCGACCATTTGGGATCAGAATCATTCTTATCTGAATTTGTTAGTTGCAAATGTTCCTTGCTTTCACCTTTTACAATCCAAATGTTAAAATTCCTGTTGCCATCCCATTCTTCTTTTTCGCCAAGTGCATATGCAATCATTTCGCCATTAGGTGAAAAATCCACCCCGTTGAAACGAGAATAAAAGTAGAAATCCTGTATAGTGAATTTATCTGGGTTGCCTTGTGCAAATAACTGTAGGCTGATTATGATAATGAAAAACAATGAGTAATATTTCTTCATGATCGCTCCTAAGTTTTGAAAAGGGTATTAAAGTATTTTCAAATTATTTCTATCATTTACTAGTCAAATTTTCTTAAAATAAACTTAAATTTATTTCAAGGGAGAAACAATAAGATTTTTTTAATCGGAGTTCATTCATTCATTTTTTAGCATTAACTATCTTTCGATGGAGATCAGTATCATTTCATAATTGGCAACTCTTAGTAATTGCGAAAGAACGATTACAGCCCGAAAACTTATCTTTTTTGAGAATAACAGCTTCTTAGAAGTAAGAAAAAACATCACTCCGGTTTTTTAAAAGCAATCTTTTAATCAATTAAAGTAATTATTAATTCTACCCGATAATGGCATTTAACATGAAGAAGCAGAATGACTTTAAAATAATATTAAGAAGAGAATGTTAACAGAAATGAAAAACAATAAGGTAAACAAATGGCGACAATAGCAATTATAGACGACGATCCCGATATTCTTGATGCAAGCAGTCTTGTACTTAGAGCTAAGGGATATGAAGTAATAACCGCCGATAATCCTGATGACGGATTTAAAATTGTTATGGAAAGGAAACCGGATCTAATAATTCTTGATGTAATGATGGATGAGCCGGATGATGGATTCTTCCTTGCCCAGAAATTGAGGCGAGAAAAATTTAATGGACCAATAATAATGTATACATCGGTTTCAAAATCTATTGGAATGGAGTTTGGCGCAAGCGAAATAGTACCTGTTGACGATTTTATTGAAAAACCAATAGCTCCTGATGTTTTAGTAGACAAAGTAGAAAAACATCTGCAATTACAGGTAAAGGAGTAAGTTATGTTTGTAGAAGAGAAAAATGCACTAACCGAAGAGATAGAAAATTATATTCAAAAATATGGTAGTAACCGTTCGGCACTTTTGCCAATTCTTCAGGAAATACAAAGAAGGCACAGCCACATAAGCAACTTTGCACAGCAGGAAGTAGCACGCATGCTCGATATTCATCCCGTGGAGGTTTACAGCGTTATTTCATTCTATTCTTTTCTTCACACAAAACCAAGAGGAAGAAATATAGTGCGGCTTTGCAGAACAATTGTTTGCGATATGGCAGGAAAGAAGAATGTGGAAGAAGCAATTAAACGCGAGCTTGGAATAAACTTTGGAGAGACAACAAAAGATAAACGAATTACGCTGGAATACACCAACTGTTTAGGAATGTGCGATGTTGGACCTTCTATGATTGTTAATGAGAGAGTTTATACAAAGCTTGATCCTGGAAAAGCAGTTAAAATATTGAACGAAATTAAGTAAGGTTTGATAATGGAAGTATCAACAAAAATTAAAACTGAACGTACTGGTCATGTTCTCTTTTCATCTTATACAAGGGGAGAAGGGATAAAGAAAGTTTTAGAGCTTTCAAGAAATGATATCCTGTTTGAACTGAAAGAATCAGGACTTAAAGGAAGAGGCGGCGCAGGATTCCCCACTGCAACAAAGTGGATGCTTACTGCCGCTGCCAAAGCTGACGAAAAATATATTGTTTGCAATGCTGATGAAGGAGAACCCGGTACCTTTAAAGACAGGGTTCTTTTAATGGAATACCCCGAATTGGTTTTTGAAGGAATGGTTATAGCTGGTTATACTACCGGCGCAACCGAAGGTATTGTTTACCTGAGAGGTGAATATGAATATATGCTTTCATCATTAGAAGATTATCTTGATGTGATGAGGAAAGATAATCTGCTTGGTGAAAAGATTTTAGGCAAAGAAGATTTTAGTTTTGATATTACAATAAGACTCGGTTCCGGCGCTTATGTTTGCGGTGAAGAGACTGCATTAATAGAATCGCTTGAAGGACATAGAGGCGAAGCAAGAAACAGACCACCGTATCCCGTTAATACAGGATTTATGGGAAAGCCAACTGTTGTAAATAATGTTGAAACTCTTGCTGCCGTTCCGCACATTGTTACTAAAGGGGGAGAATGGTTTAGCAAAAGCGGAACTGATAAATCAACCGGCTCAAAGTTGTTCTCAATATCAGGTGATTGCAAAAAGCCAGGTGTTTATGAACTCCTATGGGGAACAACGGTACGCGAACTGCTTAAAATGGTTGGTGCGGAAAAAGCAAAAGCTGTGCAGGTTGGCGGAGCTTCCGGTGTGTGCATACCTAAAGATCAATTTGATAGAAAGCTTGGATATGAAGATTTATCCACCGGCGGTTCAATTATGATTTTTGATGAACAACGAGATATGCTCAAAGTATTAAAAAACTTTATGGAGTTTTTCGAAGAAGAATCTTGCGGGCAATGCACTCCTTGCAGAATAGGTAACACTAAACTACTTGAAGGTATTAAAATGATAGAGAGTGGAGAATATACATTCAAGTATATTAACACACTTAAAGAACTCGGACGAACGATGCAGGTTGCTTCCAAATGCGGTTTGGGTCAATCAAGTCCCAATTCGTTCATTTCAATTCTCGATAATTTTAAAGATGAAATTTTCCACTCTAACGGAAAGGGGAGCAACTGATGGAAACCAATGACCTTGTAAGAACACCGGTCAGCCAGCAGCCGCATAAGGTAAAACCTACTAACGGGCACGATGGCATTGGCAGCAAAGTTTCTGTTGAAATAAATGATAAAAAATTTTCTGTTCCATTTGGAGAGACAATATTAGAAGCGTGTAAAAAAAATAGTATTCATATCCCTACACTTTGTCATCATCCCGATTTATGTATTGCCGGAACGTGTAGAATTTGTGTTGTAGAAGTAGAAGGAATGAGAACACTTCAAACATCATGTTCGTTCCCAATAACTTCACCTATTAAACTTCATACAACATCACCGATGGTTCGTAAAGCAAGAAGACATATTGTAGATCTTCTTTTAAGCGAACACTACGGTGAGTGTTATTCGTGTGTGCGTAATAACAATTGCGAACTCCAATCTCTTGCAAAAGAATATGGCGTTGATCAATATACCTTCGGGCATGTAACTGAACCCAGGTTTGAAAGAGATAACTCCTCGCCAAGCATTGTAAGAGATATGAGCAAATGTGTGATGTGTAAACGCTGTGTTAGAACCTGCATAGATCTGCAGGAAGTTGGAGTCCTGGAAGCGATTGACCGGGGAGATCAGACTCACATAAGTACATTCATGGAAAAGCCGTTAGCTGATGTTGTTTGTATTAATTGTGGTCAGTGCATCAATCGTTGTCCTACAGGTGCACTACATGCAAACGATCCTTCGGATGAAATATGGGAAGCCATTGATGATCCTGCAAAACATGTAATAATGCAAACTGCTCCATCACCCCGCGCAGCAATTGGTGAATTATTCGGGCAGGAACCAGGAAAATCATTTACCGGGGAACTGAATACTGCTATAAGAAGGATAGGTTTCGATAGAGTTTTCGATACTAACTTTACTGCAGATCTTACAATTATGGAAGAAGGGACAGAGCTTATCATTAGATTGTTTAAAGCACTTGTTGAAAAAGATCAATCAGTTTCACTTCCGCAATTTACTTCCTGTTCACCAGGATGGGTAAAATATCTTGAGCATTTTTATCCTGAATATATTGATAATCTAAGTTCAGCAAAATCACCTCAGCAAATGTTCGGTGCATTGTTAAAAACTTACTATGCAAAGGAATCCGGCATCGATCCGAAAGATATTGTTACAGTTGCTTTGATGCCCTGTGCCGCTAAAAAGTTTGAGTGCAACAGACCTGAAATGAACGACTCTGTTTACCAGGATGTTGATGGAGCCTACCGTGGTATCGACACAGATGTACAT
>CAZPSY010000042.1:0-11450 GCA_964589295.1 uncultured Ignavibacteriaceae bacterium | reverse complement strand
ATCCGGGAGTATATCTATATATTTCTGACCTATATAAGATAGTTTAATTTCTCTTCCTTTGTTAATCAATCCTTTTGTCTTCGCATTATCTAAATCTCGTTTGAAATTATTTATATCAAAATTTCTTCGAGCTACATCAAAAACTTTTTCTATTTCCTCCTTCGTATGGATATGACTATTTAAAGTCAATTCCCTAAATCTGCAAGCCACTGCAATTTCTTCAATTTTTGTTTGTGGATCTTTGCTTTCGAAAAAATCCTTTGCCTTTTTAATATCCCTACTTGGTTCTAAGTCGTCTGTTGACTCCACCAATTGTTCTTTCAAGCTAATAGAATCACCTAATAGTGTAAATACAGCTTTAATTACTTTTTGCCTGTCTTCGGCAGGGACTTCTTTGAGTATATCGTATATCTTATTTGTCAAAGATGGTAGATTTATTTGTTTAGCCATGATTTCTTCCTTCCGATGTTCTAGATGATTTATTTAATCAAACTAAAATTAACACCAAACTTAACAACTCCAATTCATTTCCTCAACAATTATTTTGTAAATGTTGCCGTGAATAGAAGCGAAAAGAGTTTTTACTTAACAGGCAGGTTGTAATATCACACTTCGACCCCGAAACAAGTTCGGGGCAAGCACTACTCAGTATGACGGAGAAGGGGATATTTTAGTTAGCCGCCAACTATAAAAATTTTATAATTACTTTATCCAGGTAATCTTTATACTCAACCCCAAATTTTTCTTCGAGATATTTGCGTTCTCTTTTTATAAATGTAGAATACAGGATATAATTTAAAATTACAGTTGTAAGTACTAGCCAGGAATTGAAAAGCAGGCAGATACCCGGAATAACAAACAAAAGATAAGCAACGTACATCGGATCTCTGAAAATTTTATAAAGACCCCCCGTCATTAGAATATTTTTGTTAAAGGATTTTAATAATCTTCGTCCACAGCTAGCCACCATTATTACTCCGGGCAATATTAGCGCAACTCCCGCAATGATAATTACTTCGCTATTATTTTGTGAAATGGTAAACAAGGGCTTAAATAAATGATCGATTATTGCTGTCAAAATCAGATACACAAATGTAGGTACAGCAATGAGAGGGGCAACACCTGTTATTTTCATTTTATCATTCATTTTGGTTTACTCCTGGTTCTGTTAATACTTTTTTTTTGAAATAATACTTTTAACCAATCTTTAATGGCGGACCAACAATCTTCATATCGTGTTCCTCAAAAACTTTTGTAATTTCTTCTTTGTTAGGGGGTGAAGTCCACGAATCTGTTACTTTGAAAAATGCTTCCATTTTTCCGGCTGGAAGATAAGATACAATCATTTTGCCCTTTTCACTTAATTGAATAAAAGCGTGTTGAATATTCCTTGGCAAAAAAATTGTATCTCCAGCTTTCATACTATATTTATCTTCTCCGACTTGAAAATGATAATCTCCTTCGATAACATAAAACCACTCATCTTGAAACGGATGTATATGTAGTGGCGGTCCTCCATTTGGCGTTAGTCCGGTTTGTTCAAAAACTGCTAAATCGCCATCAGTATCTGCTGCTGAAATCTTAATATCTAAATTATTAAGGGTAACGCCTTTCATTTTATAATGTACACCATATCGGGCATCCCCGGAACTAACTTTGAAACCTTTACTCGTGCGCAATTTATTTCCTTTCTTTATTATTTTGTTAACAGCAACTTTATATTTTGCTAAAATAGTCATGGGATAAAGAGCAAGTATAGATATAATAAATTTACCCCGATTCATAATTACTCTCCATTTAGCTTAATGGTTAAAGACCTAACGGCGTCTGGTTGATTAATTTGTTAAGCATTTGTCATTGCAACACCCAAAGCAGCCGGTTTTATCTACGCTGTAACTGAACAATAAAAAACACATCCGGATATCGTTATGAAAGTAAGTAGCATATATTTTTTAAGTCTCATTATCTTAGTCTGCTTTAATCATTCCATTTGCAATAATGATGCGCCTAATTTAGGTATAACTTCAGTTAGTCTTCATTTCAAGATTCAGTAAAAATTGTTTCCTCCGCTGTAACCAACAAGCTCTCCGTTTTTACCAACTACCCTGTGGCAGCAATTGATCATTCCGTTGCCTAATTGCTATTAAGCAGCTAATGCAGAAATTCTAAGAAACTATTATAAAAAAAGAATGATCTATATTGTTAGTGCAACCCGCCTGAAGTGATAACCGTAAACTGCCAATGTCATGGCAAGCGAAAACTTTGCAGGATACTTAAACAAGCTAAATGCCAGCAGTTTCCAAAAATATTTTTTACCTTTTTCCAGCGTTCCTAATAACCAGATCAATCTGAAAAATGCTTTAACTTCATTAATAGAAAATTTATTCTTATCCCAGGAAGGAAGCTCATAGTGATGCAGGAATTTTATTAATCTTTGGTAGTAAACTTTTTGAGAGTAGATGGTTTTAAGTATATAAGAATAACCAGCCATCAGTTCCGCGTAATTCATTTTAGGAATAAAATTAATTGAGCCGTCCATGTTATTCCCCGTAAAGCCGGTAAGCAAACGTTTTTCTACGCTTAACCGTTTAAACAATTTTGTTCCGATTGGTGCATTCAGCAATCCAACCATAGCTGTAACAATTCCGCTTTTCTGAATAAAATTTATCTGCTCTTCAAAAACTTTAGAGTGATCATTATCGAATCCAACAATGAATCCGGCAGAAACTATGAACCCGCGCTTCTGCAATTTCTTAACTGAGTTTACAAGATCACGCCTTAAGTTTTGCGCTTTCCCGCACTCAACAAGACTCTCGCTGTTTGGCGTTTCAATACCGACGAAGATGCTGTTAAATCCTGCATCAACCATCATAGTCATCAGCTCTTCATCATCAGAAAGATTGATTGATACTTCTGTAATAAATTTAAAGGGATATTTTTTTTGTTTAGACCATTCAATTATAGCAGGAAGCACTTCGGTTTTAAGTTTTTTCTTATTACCAATAAAATTATCATCTACAATTGAAATTGGTTCCCGCCAGCCAAGTTTGTAAAGAGTATCAAGTTCAGTAAGGAATTGATTAACGGATTTTGTTCTTGGTGTACGACCGTTAAGCATTGTTATGCTGCAAAACTCACAATCGTAAGGGCAGCCGCGGGAGTATTGCATTGCCATGCCCGCATATTTTTTCATATCAAGCAGTTCCCACATCGGAACGGGAGATGATTTAACATCAGGAAATTCCGGTGTAGTATAGATATGCTCGGGTGTTCCGTTTTCCAGGTCTTCTAAAAATTTAGGCAGAGTCAATTCTGCTTCATTTAATATAAAATGATCAACTCCTAAAAAATCCTGGTATTGAGTTGTTGCCAGCGGACCGCCCGCAACAATTTTAATACCTAAAGTATTACATCGTCTTATTACTTGATTAAAAGATTTCAATTGAATATTCATTCCGCTAAGGAAAACATAATCTGCCCACAAAATATCTTCATCATTCAAACGCGTAACATTTAAGTCGATTAATTTTTTCTCCCACTCTCCGGGAAGCATAGCTGCGACTGTTATTAACCCAAGTGGCGGCTCAGCCGCTTTTTTTGAAATAAACTTCAAAGCATCTTTAAAACTCCAAAAGGTTGAAGGCGTTTCAGGGTAAACCAACAATATTTTCACATAATACTCCGTAAAAAATAAACTGTTTTAACATCTCTATTATGCAAATAATTCTATACAAGTACTGTAAAAGAAATGTAAAAGTTAATCCTTATTTCTTGGACTTGTATATTGAAAAGATGATATTTGGAACAGATTAAATTTTAATCAGAAGGATCAGCACAAGATATAATAGAATTGAAAAATGAAAAAAAAGCATTCCCTTTTTTATCATATTGTTATTTTTGTATTGGCACAGCTAGCATGGCTGTCTCTGCTGGGACTGTGGATTTACTGGTATGTTTATAACTACATAGTATTCGAAAAAGTTGGCGACCAGGTGCCTCCCCAGGTAAGTTATGACATTACAAATGTTGTCCCGTTTGTAATTGGACTGGTTTTGCTTAGCGGCTTATCTTTCACAACTTCTTTAATCTTCAGGCATTTGAGCGTTCAGCTCAGGTTAGCAAAGCTCTACGATAATTTTATAAGCAACATTACCCACGAGTTAAAATCCCCGTTGTCATCTATCCAGCTTTACCTGGAAACTTTGAATGAACGCAACGTTCCCCCGGATAAGCAGAAAGAATTTATTGATTTAATGAGAACAGATGTTAACCGGCTCAATAATCTTATTAATTCTATCCTGGAAATATCAGCGCTTGAGCAGAAAAAACTTGCACACGATTACCAGGTTCAGGAAGCTGAATCAACTATAATAAATTTACTTAAGGAATCCGCCGGGCAATTCAGGCTGCCGGATGATGTTATAAATATAAACGGCAGCGCACCTTGTAAAATTGTTACAGATGCAAAAGCGATGAGGATTGTGCTGGATAACCTGATGGATAATGCTATAAAATATTCTGCGGGTGCCGTTAAAATAGATGTTAAATTATCCTGTAATCTAAAAAAGTTTATAATCGAATTCAGCGATAGGGGAATCGGTATTCCACCCGGAGAGTTAAAGAAGGTCTTTAATAAATTTCATCGTATACAGCATAATAATATACCGAACGTAAAAGGAACCGGCTTAGGGCTTTACTGGACAAAAGAGATAATTAGAAATCATGGCGGTAAGATCTCGGTTTTAAGTGAAGGCGAAAATAAAGGAACCAAATTTACTATTGAGCTGCCTGTTTACCAGGCATCTAAAAAACGTTTTATAAATAAACTTCTAAAGAAATAATAAAAATAAATCGATGGATAACAATTCATACAAAGAAAGTAAAATATTATTAGTTGAAGATGAGAAAACCCTTGCTGTTGGCCTGGAGTTTAACTTAGTTGAAGAGGGTTACCTTGTTGAATGGGCTAAAGATGGAAGAGAAGCAATTAGTCTTTTTAAATCGGGTAATTTTGATATGATAATACTTGATATTATGCTTCCGTACTTTGATGGTTTTGAAATTGCAGAAATAGTACGAAAAGCTAATCCTCAAATGCCAATATTAATGCTTACTGCAAGAACATCTAAGGGAGATAAAGTTAAAGGATTGGAACTTGGGGCAGATGACTATATTACTAAACCTTTTCATTTGAAGGAACTTTTACTACGAGTAAAGGGGATGTTAAAACGAAAAGCATGGTACAAAGAAGTAACTCTTAACCAGCCAAAAATCAGCTTTGGAAATAATGAAATTAATTTTGAAAACCTAAAATGTAAATGCGGCAATAAAGAATTGAAGCTTACTCCACACGAAGCCATGGTTTTAAAGTACCTGGTTAATAATAAAGGGAAGATCGTATCACGAAAGGAATTGCTTGAGAAAGTCTGGCATTTAAATCCGGATATTGAAACGCGAACAGTAGATATATTTATTTCACGGTTGCGTAATTACTTCGAAGAAGATCCATCCAACCCGATTTACATTAAAAGTGTTCGCGGTGCGGGATATATATTTGAAGGGTAAAACTATTGGTAGGCGGGCAGTAACTTGTCTGCCCGTTAACCTGAAAGCTATCAAGCAAATAACACGAAAATGTTTAATGTACAAACACGCCTTTCTTTTTTATCTCCGCAAGGATTCTTTGGAGAGAAATTCTCTTTGATTTCAGAGTTTCGCGGAACTCAAATCTATCTGTTGCTCTTATCTCCATCGAGAGGTCGGAAATATAACTTTCAAGCACTTCCGTAAGAATTTCAGCATCAGCTTCAACTAGATTTAATTCTACTAGATTCATAAAGCACCTGCTTATTAATAAAACCAATTTTTTAATAAAAGCAAGTCAGAATCTATCCAGCTTAAATGAAAACATTTAAGCTTTAACAGACATATAAATTTTTATAAATGAACTTCTTAACTGTGAGTGCAATCGTTATTTTCTTTTTCTACCAGATCGCCTTTCAAATACTTTTGTGCTGCTTCTTCGGCAATATCCTCATCAGTTAAAAATGGAGTTATGTTATTTGCTTTTAAATCATCAATAAGTCTCCATCCGCCCGAACTGAAAATTAAAACGTCACAATCCTTCAATCCATCAATTAATCGATTGTGTCCGTTTCCTCCTCCTCCTTTGCCTTCACCGTGCTGATGATGACCGCGATGGTGATTCGTAAATAGGTTTTCCCTGATTTCTTTATTTAAGATCGTTTTCTTATCTGTTTTAAAGACGATAAAAGATTTACATCTTCCTATATGACCGCTGACATGAACTTTGTCGTCACTTGCTATTGCAATATTCATTTTATACTCCTCGTAATTATTATGATTTACATTTAGGACAATTATTTGATTGATTTATTCTTCTGAGTTTTGCTTTATAACCGCAAGTTTTGCATGTGAAATCTAGTTTAGATTTAATTTGTGCAGGCAGATCTTCTGAAATGCGGATAGCTTTACCAATTATCATTCCTTCTGCAATTTTTTGCCGCGCCTTGTTTACTATTCTTCCAAAAGTTGCCCTGGAAATCTTCATCTTCAATGCTGCTTCTTCCTGCGAATAATTCAGCATATCGCCGAGCCGTATTGCTTCCAGCTCATCAACTTCCAAAATCACTTCCTGAAGATCAGCCATTGGTATTCCCCTTGGTTTAAAATAATATGATGCCGGGGCACACCTGATTTTTCTATTTTTCTTTGGTCTCGCCATTTTTATAATTATGAGCATATGCTCAAAACAAAATTATACTAATTAATTTAGAATGTCAACAGCTATTGAATTATATCAGTTTGATTAGAGATGAAATGAAGGAATTTGGAAGGTTAAAATTTCAATTCTTTACTTTTTCCTCCAACCTTTCGAATGTCTTAAATGTTTTGCTGCGTCAAACTTACTCTGCTTAATAACTTCGTTAATATTTGTGATTTCCAAAAATGGTCCGTAGCTGGTAAAGTTCTCGCCCTCCGGAATTACAAGGTTTCCGTTTGGAAATATCACCACGTAAAGCTTATCAAGCGTTTTATGATCCAGAAAATTTATTTTGATTTTTTTCCTTCCGGATAATTTTCGCTTAAGCGCTCCAAATGATCTGTTACTTACAACAAACTCGTCCCAATCAACTTCACTTAAAGACCGTGGAAAAGTTTGAAAGATATTGTAAAACACTCTTGATTTAGTTTTCTTTCTAAACCCTTCTGCTATTTTTAAAATATTTGGAACATCTTTAATGTTGTGTTTTGTTACGGGCGTACAGATTTTAACATCAACAGATGGATATCTTTTCAACATTTCCAAAGCTTTTAAAACTGCAGTAAGATGTCCAGCTTCTTTGGTTTTAGAACTTATCTCTTCGGTGGAACCATCTATCGGCAGGGAAATTAAATCGATATAAGCAAAATTCCATCTTAAAAATGTTTTCGTTAGCTCATCGCCCGTTGTGGAAAGCGCAACTTCCAACCCCATGTTTTTTGCATATCTAATTAATTGCCCAATATCTTTTCGCTTTAACGGATCGCCGCCTGTAAATACAATTCTTTTTGCGCCAATGTCCTTTATTTTTTTGATGATCCTACAGGAAGTTGAAGTGCTAACAGGATTCTCAATATCCTGCGGACCCCAGCAATAAGTGCATTCCTGGCTGCATTCACAGGTTACATGAAAATCAATTGTTGAAAAAAGTTGGGTTTTATGCATAAACTTATAAAAGCATTGTTTTCTTCTTACAGTAATAATATAATTAACCCTAAAATAAATAAATACCTGCTCTTAACCGGATTATAGAAGAGATAAATAGAAAATATTTTCTTAAGTTTAGCAGCAATAATTTTAAAACCGGAGGATGTATGAAGTCGGTAATTATATTAGTTTTATTTCTCATCGGAACATTTACAGCTTGCTCTGTACTAACACTTACGCCAGCATACTTTGCCTGGCCGATTGAATCTGTTTTACAAGTAAATGATGAAGGCGAAGTGAGTGATGAAAGGTATTCATTTTCATTTAATGCAAAAGGAATTTATTATGAGGAATTCCAGGATTCATTAGCATACCTGGATAGAGATTTGCGAATAATCAGGGATGCTATGGGCTACTACTTTATGACCGGAAATCATTTTAAAAATGTTTATGTATTCAGGGCTATTGATGGAACTCTGGAATTAAACACCAAAATACTTATTTCGGAATTTGGTTTTGGAAAACCAGTTTTTAATCAAAGACCGCCTTACATTGAATTAATTGATGGAGAAAGAATCTTAAAGCTCAGTCATCAGGGAATTGAAGAGGGTAACAAATGAAAAAGAATTTATTAAAAAAGCTTGCCGTATTATTTCTCTCATTTCTGTTTTATAATATTAGTATCGCTCAATCTGATTATGAAATTGTTCAGGACTTCAAAGCAAAATACCAGGAAATTGAAAAGCAGATTAAAGACACATTATCATTGGAAGAACTAAATACAGTTGTTGCAATGATAGATCAATTAAAGCAGGAATTTAATGTGCATAAAGAACTTCTGGATAAAAGTTTATATCCGGATAATTATGATAAATCAATCGAGAAACTAACTGCTTCTTACGTATTAAGACAGGGAGATTTTACAACAATTGATGTTCTTCAAACGGAAGTAATAGAGTTGGAGCAAGAGGTTGAATTTCTAAACCAAAGAAACACCGAATTAATTATAAAAATTGAAGATCTTAAAGCTCTGAGAAAGAAGGACAAGAAAACCATAGCTGAATTAGAAAATCTTATTGCAGAATTAAGAAACTCTTTGCGGAAGCGTGATAAACTCGTTGTTGATATGATGGATAAACTTATGCCTCCAATTATGAGGGAGAAAGCAACACTTTCGCCGGAAGATCAAAATATGGTTCGCCGTGAAGAACAAAAAGATGATGTTCTGCAAAATGTAAAAATCTCAATTGAAGATAACATAAGGTTTTTAGAAGCAACATCACTAAATCCTGATGATATAAAGGATGTTCAGAAGCAGCAGGAGCAATTTTCTGATTCGTGGAAAGCAATAGGACCAAAGCTGGTTGATGTTTATGCAGATGAAAACAGCAAAGCTACTGTGCTTAAAGAAATAGATTCTTTATTCACTCAGTGGAATTCAAAGTCAGTTGATAAGAATGTTTGGAGGTCCATCAGGGACGAATTCAAATCAAACGGTATTATCTTAAAAGAATTTAATTATGGTGGTGATTTTGTTCAGTCCATAAAACTTTTTATAGAAGATGAAATAAAAAATCTTGGTGTAAAAAGCGATGAAGCTTCGGAAAAGACTTTTGTTAACTTTACAGATAGCACATGGTTTGCTACCGTAAAACCTAATTGGGTGCCTTACTTGATAGAGGGCGGGCTGCTTACTGATAAGCAAAAAGATGAAGTTGAATTGAATATTGAAGAGTGGAAGAGCGAAGTATACCCGTCAAAACTGTGGCTTTACGTGGTATTGTGGTGTGGTATTGTGATAATCATAGTACCTGCTGTTTTAATATTTATAAGAAGAAGAAAAAAATCTAAAGAAAAGTATAAGGATATCGCAAGCGAGTAATCTTTAATTACATTCTAAGCCCCAATTAAGTTGGGGCTTTTTTATTTTTTTACTTTAAGCATAAAAACCGCAGAAATCGTTCCTAATATAAATATTAAGCTCCATAAAAAATCTGAACCGAAATCCTCCAACAATTTTGTGCCGAGCAACGGTCCTAAAATAAATGCTAAACTAAAAGTCATTTGAAAATAACCCATATACTCGCCGCTTTTTCCCTGGGGCGAAATTTCGGCTACATAATCTCCTGCTGCTGGAAAAAGGATCATTTCACCAAAAGTCCAGATAATAACTGAAGCAATTATAAGAAGCAATCCATCTGCAAAAACGAGTATTCCAAAACCTGCGGCAGCTAGAAAAGCGCCAAGCGAAAGAGACTGCCAGTGTTTCCAATTTCTCATCGCATCATTTAAAGGAACTTCAACCAAAATAATAAGCACTGTATTTACCCCCATAAGCAAACCGAAAGTTGACTTAATAAACCCGAGATCATTGACTATAAAAATTGGTAAAGCTCCTATGTGCTGGAAGAAAACAATTTCTACGGGTATTAAAGCCACAAGAAAATAGAGAAACGCTTTGTTATTAAAAACCGATTTTCGGTCATTTCCAATTGATGCTTCTTGTGCATTATTACTGGGAAGACTTGGTTGTTGAACTTTGATTTTAGAAAATAGAAGGAATAATCCCGCTACAATGGATGTAATTCCATCAACATAAAACAACAAGGAAAAATTTATTGTACTTAAAATTCCACCAAGAACAGGTCCTATACTCATACCAAGGTTTATTGCTAAGCGGTTTAGAGCGAAAGCGGTTTTTCTTCTGTTTGAAGTAATTTCCTGTGAAATGAAAGACATGCTTGCCGGACGAAAAGCTTCTGAGATTATTGCCCATAAAAAACTTAATATAAGAAAAGTAATAAAGTTGCTTATAAAAGAATAGATGAAAAGAAAAATTCCCGAAGCAAGCAGCGATACTATCATTAAACGCAGTGAACCAAACCGGTCACTTAGTTTTCCAGCAAATGGAGCCGAAATAAATGCGCCTGCACCAAAACAAGCTAGAACAAGCCCGGCTTCTGATACGCTGACTTTTAACTCTTCTACTGCGTATAAAGCAATAAAAGGGAGTACCATCATACCAGCTCTGTTTATAAGTGAGCCGATAGCAAGTATCCAGATGTTATGCGGGATATTTTTTAACCCGCTCCAGGGGTGATTCAATTGTTAAATTTTATTTGTTACTAAAAGTCTGTGCAATTTAATTGAGCTTTTATTGCCTATCAAATTGCTTTTTCGATTTGTATATTTTTATATGAAAGAAAAGAGCATGAGAGGACTAAAATGAATACTATAAAATTAAGCATCATTTTTTTAATTGCAGCTTCTACAAACATTGCACAGATCATTACAGAAGCAGATGATGCAGGAAACCTGTTTAATACCCAGGTAAAAATAATTCAATCCGCTTCAGTTGAAGATGATTTTTATCTTTATATAAGTGTGCCAAAAAATTATGAGTCATCAGATAAAACTTACCCGGTGCTATATATTTTAGATGGCGACATGGCTTACGGAATGGGTGTGAGCATTGCACGCTATCTTCAGTTTGGTGAAAATATACCGGAGCTTATTATTGTTGGAATTGGTTACGGAACTTTAAGAAAAGATGCTGGTAATATGCGGCAACGGGATTATTCCCCCACAGAAAAAAGCAGCAAACCCGGCATAACAGGTGGTGCACAAAACTTCCTCAATTTTCTAACTGACGAACTTTTTCCATACATTGATTCAAATTACAGAACTGATAAAGATGATAAGACAATGTTTGGTTATTCAATTGCAGGTTTGTTCGGAT
>CAZPSY010000041.1:7772-11475 GCA_964589295.1 uncultured Ignavibacteriaceae bacterium | reverse complement strand
TTTTTCCCTAGAATATCATACAGTGCCATGTCAATCATCGCTAGTGCGGAAGGATTTTTGGGCAAAAGAGATCTCAGGTCGGTCATAATTTTTGCAATTCTAAGTGGATCTTTTCCTTTTATAAATGGATCAATTACTGTTCTGCAAACTTCTTCAACAGTATCAATAGATTCGCCTGTAACTTCAAGATCGGGAGCGGCAACGCCCTGCCCTATTATATTTTCATCAGTGATTAACCGGCAAAGCATATTGGAAATTTTATATATGCTTTCGTAAGCTATAGTATACGGTTCCTTCAACTGCATTGTAATGGGGTAATATTCGAACTTTACTATTTTCATCTTACAACCGACTATAGACTAATATTTCTTCTGATAAATTTCTTTAAGACTCATCGATTTTAATTCTTCAACAAAAGCAACAAGATGGGCTATCATAATATCCCATATTTTCTTTCCCTTTTTAGTACTGGCTTTTGTAGGATCACCCATTACACCTGTTTCAGATATTTTTTTTGTGCTGACATACCAGGGAACTCCCCGCAAAGATGAAAAATTTAAATAACGACTTGAGAACTTAAGAATGGTCTTTTGGGCTTTGTCCATTTTAACCAGATTTGGGCGCACTGCAAGCGTAGTACTTGTTTCAATTTCACCCGCGTGAATATCATTGGGAGTAGTTGATATACTTTCTAAATCTACATCGCTTGATTCCCCGGTATCTACGGCTACAAAAATGTTTGCATCACGGTTAATCATTTGCGCCGCAAAATTGAGGGAAGGTGCATTGTCTCCATGACCGTTTATTATTACAAGTTTATTGATACCCTGCCTGGCAATGTTCATTCCAATTTCATATACAATTTTTGAAAGAGTCTCATTACTAACACTTATAGTACCCATAAAATCATCGTGATGATATGAAACACCATATGGAATTAACGGCAGAACAAAAGGTTTTGGATCGCTGCAGGTTGCTGCCACTCTTTTTGCCAGATATTCAGCATCAAATGCGTCTGTATCTAAAGGAAGATGAGGACCATGCTGCTCAATAGCACCAACAGGAAGAAGGGCAATATCAACGTGTTTAAGTTTTTCTTCTGCTTCAGGCCAGGTGAGTTCTGCCCAGTTGTAATTATCATCCGAAGCTGACTTGCCACTGCTTACTTTTGAATGAAAGGCACTGAACTCAAATTTATAGGGTTCCGAGAGACTTTCCACACTTAATGGATTAAATTGTTTCCATTTTCTGCCGGAACTTTTCAACGCACCTTCTGCATATTTCAAATAGATTTTATATAAACTGCTTCTAAAATCAGAAGGAACTGTATGCAGAGGAGAACGTTCATTTTGAAATCGAAGATTTAATATTTCGGGAAAACTTTTTAACTGAGATACTTTCTCTTTTGGCAATTCAATTTTTCCCATCTTGTATAGCATATAAAATAATTGCTCTATGCCTTCATCTTCCTGGCTCACCCCTTTTTTTGTAATATCTATTAAACATTCGTTTATCTGTGTTTTACTGTAGCCACATTTTTGAGGATTTACACCAATCGCGATTAACATACCAACTATACGTCTGCATTTCTCACACTTACCACAAGGATACGCCCTGCCATTCTTCATATGAGCGGCATGGCAGGAAACCTGATTCTTCTGAAGTTCCGGGTATTCCTTGGCCAGAACCATTTCAATTAATATTTCTGACAGGGGACGAAGAATTGAAAACTGGGTTACAGCCCATCCTTTTTTTAGATAATATCTGGAAAGGGCATCATCAAAGTAACGGCTCTGATCATACAATCCGTTATAATGAGTAACGTCCTTAAAAGATTTTCTAACCGTGGTATCATGTTCATCGCCTATTATTAATCTGCCAATTGCTCTCTTTTTTATAAGCGGAAGCACTCCGAATAAGAACACTGCAACAGTCCATAATCTTATCGGATATTCATCAGATCTTAGGTCGGCAAAATCTTTCCGGATAAAAGGAAGATGCCTTAGCATAAATGAAAATATACGATCGGAATTAGTCCACACTCGCGCTGTGTTTCCTACCTTTTTCACAAAATATTTATAAGCATTAAGTGCTGTAAGCCAATGCCTGCCAGATTCATTTATAAATATTGGATGAGTTTCATAATCCATCTCATTAACTAAACCATAGCTAAGTAAGCTATCTTTTCCGCCGCTTGAGAGAACACATACTTTTTCTTTGTTTGTTTCCCAGTATTCCCACTTGGTATTTACTGGTTCATCTTTGACTGAATTAAATTCCACAATTGATTGCAAATAGGATTTCATTTTGATTACAGGAAGTTTTACCGTGCTTCCAATCAGAAAAGGATTATACTCAAGAAATTTCTTAACATAAATTTCCCTGGCTGTGTTTTCCATCATATCTTTAATAAGACGTTGGTCAGTTGAATCATAAAGCCCGTTAAATATTATCTTCTTACAAAATAATCCATAATTTATAGCTACCTGAGCAGCAATCATACTTGCAAGGTTTACACTTGCTTCATCTGCCGTATCAAACACATTTTCTTCATATTTATAAATAAGATCCATCGTATCTTTTTTATCTTTTTGAACTATGGTATAGGGAGCGATCAGACGATTCGCTTCTAATCGTACAGGTCCCACCTCAAGTCGGTCAATAACAATTAATTGTTTTAATGTTTTATCCATATCGATTTAATTTCTTTTTAAACTTGATTGTGCAAGTAGTTAATAATCTGATTTACTAAATCATCAGCTCCGTTAAGCAGCACATCATAAAATGGAAGATTAAATTTTGACTTTAACTCGCCACATAATTTCGGAATTGTGTTTAAATCTAAGTTTTCATGATTTATGGTAACCGCGACAACCGGTTTACCTGATAAGAGTTCAATCGCCTGAATTTGTTTGTTAATTGAATGAAGAGGATATCCGGGGAAACCATCATATTCTAATCTTGCAGGAGCATGTTGCAGAATTACAATATCGGGTCTGGCTGCTGCAAGTATTTCAAATCCACCGGGGTAAGCAGGATTCATTAAACTTCCCTGTCCTTCAATGATAATTACTTTTGGCTTTTCATTTTCCCATGCTTCATAAACAGCATGTTCAATTTCACCCGAAACGAAATCATTGACAATCGAATCGATAATTAAACTATACTTTGCACCCTGCATCCAGGCAGTTTGCCCTGTCCCAATCATTTCAGTTTTGATGTTCTTTTTATTTAAAGCATTTACAATTATCCAGGCAGTAGTTCTTTTGCCTATTGCTGAATCGGTTCCAAGGATTGCAATTTTCAGGGAATCAACTTTTTCAATCTTCCCCTCAAAAAAATGCAGTTTATTTCTTGGTATCGGTTTTCGAACATCCCGGATAGTTAAATTCTTTTCTGCTGCTAATTTGATGAGTTGTTTGTCATCAGATAGAAAATCATGCAGTCCTGAATCTACATTAAGTCCAAATTCAAGAGCTTCTTTTACTATTTCCCTTGCTTCATTACTAAGTTTCCCCCCATCCGTAGCCAGGCCAATAACAAAGTGAGTTGGATTTTTGTTCATAGATTTGCTGATTTCAACCGCTTCATAAAGAGAGCCAGTAATAGGAATACCTTTTTCATTTCCATCTAGTACAAATGAAGCATCCTGTCCAGCATAGTTATTATCTATTACTGTTAAAACATTATATCGTTTTGTAAA
>CAZPSY010000041.1:0-7672 GCA_964589295.1 uncultured Ignavibacteriaceae bacterium | reverse complement strand
GCCAGCAATGTTCCATTGGATACAGGGGCTGCGATGACGGCAGGTGCATCTCTTAACTCATCATAAATTTCGTATGCTATTTCACCATAAGCTCTTAACTGGATTAACAAATTATCCCCACCCGGATTTGCATCATACCATCCATTTACTTTTGCGGATTCTTTTGAGAGTTCAACAGAGGTCTCATAATCTTTTCCTTCCCTTATAATTTCTGAGCCATAACTAATTATCTCATCAATCCTTTTTGTATGATAATTCTCCGGGATAAATATTTTGCATTTTATTCCCGCCAGTGTTGACGCGAGGGCAGTTGCTACTCCATAGTTTCCGCAGGTAGCCAGTGTAATTGTATCAAAACCCCTTTGTAAAGCATCCATACATTGTGCAAAAGCAATTCTGTCTTTTTGAGTTCCAGTGGGATTGCTGCCCTCAAACTTCAGATAGATTTGTCTGAGTGAAAACTCTCTTTCTGTATTTCTTGCTCTAACAAGTGAAGTATCTCCAACTTCGGAATCAATTATATCTTCGTAAGCTTCTATTCTATCATCAATGTGTATAGTTTCATCAAGGATTCTTTTTTTAAGTTTTTGCAGTTCTGAGGTTGTTTCCACACCAATTCCAGCGGCACCATCAATCAGGCTGTATGGGTAGTTTGAATTTTGTTGTTGATCTTGATTGTTTATCATTTTAAAAATTATTTTTTTGATTAGATTAAAATATAAGTTAACATATTATTTACAAATGTAAATAGAAATGGTAACCGGGAACGAAAATAGATTTGATAATAGGTTGTTAATAAGATCACCTTCGTTTATCATTTTTTAAACTTTGCTGGGAAATCAATCTGAACTAAGTTAATTTTTAGTTTCAAATTCTAAATATTAAAGGATAGTGGAGATGAGTATTTGGGTTCTTGGAATAATAATATTTTTTGCAAGAATTATTGACGTGTCTGTTGGAACTCTTCGTACAATAAGTATAATTCAGGGCAGGGTAAAGATGGCTTTCTTCTTAGGACTAATTGAAGTAAGTATTTGGCTGGTGGTTCTTTCTGCGGTACTTCAAAAAGTTATGGAAACTCCTTTGCTGGCGGTTTTTTATGCTGTCGGATTTTCTACAGGAAATGTGGTGGGCATATTGATTGAAAAGAAACTGGCTATGGGATATACGAATCTCAGAATTATTTCTTCCATTAACGGCAAAAATATAGCTGAGCGGATACGTGAAAAAGGATTTAACGCAACGACTTTTGAAGGAGATGGCAAGGATGGAAAAATTATAGAAGTATATGTTGTATGTGAAAGAAAAGCATTACCGGAGCTTGTAAAAATAGTGAGAGAAATTGAACCCAATGCCTTTTATATAACAGAACAAGTTGGAATTGTGAGTAAATTATTAAGACCTATGATGGTACCTTCAACCGGTTGGAGAGCTATTCATAAAAAGAAATAGTGTTGCAAAAGTGATCTGAACAATTATAAAGATTTATTATGGTATAAGTAACCATGCGGTGTATGCAATATAGATTATAAGGAACACAACGGCTTCCCACCTGTCTAGTTTTCGCTTCTCACCAGTAAACATCGTAAAAAACAATAACAATGATGCAGCGCTCATAATAATTAAATCTACATTCATTGCAGGCTTAAAGGATACCGGATTTATTATTGCCGTAGTTGCCAGCACAAAAAACACGTTAAATATATTTGATCCAACAACATTACCCACAGCAATATCTGCTTTCCCTTTTGTTGCTGCAGCCGCAGAAGTGAATAACTCAGGTAAAGATGTTCCAAATGCTACAATTGTTAATCCTATTACTCTTTGGCTTAACCCAAAGCTAGCGGCTATTATTACGGCATTATCTACAACAAGCTTACCCCCGATAAATAATCCAACTATTCCTATCAAGATATAGGTAATTATTTTTATAGTGGAAAGATCTTTTGCTTCAACTGTACTTTCGGTATTAACTTTTGAAATTGCGAATACATACACAATAAATATTATAAAGAAGAAAAGCAGTATAGTACCATCTCCAAAAGAGATTATATTAGGAGGGGTTCCAAAAAAATTATCGTTACACAGAACAAACAGCAACAAGGCACCAAGTAATGCAAATGGGATTTCCTTCCATACAGTATTTTTTTGAGTTTGAAGGGGGGAGATTAATGCAGCAATTCCAAGAATCAGCAATATGTTTATGATGTTGCTTCCAACAATGTTACCAAAACCAACATCGCTTGAGCCTGTAATAGCTGCAAAAATATTTACAATTAATTCAGGCGTTGAGGTTCCAAATGCCACCACTGTTAAACCGATAACTATTTGGGAAACTTTTAACCGGGCTGCTAATGATGAAGAGCCATCAACAAGAAAATCGGCTCCCTTAATTAATAACAGGAAACCCGCAATTAACAGAATTATTGGAAGAGCCATAAAGCTATTTAACTAATTGAATTAAAGTTTGACTAAAGAATCTCTAAGTTGAATTTTTGGCATTTAATATTTCCATCATTTCTTTCGAACCCACACCAAGACTTATAATCGTTTTCATTGCTTTATCAACAGGATAATTAATTATTTGCACTTTATCCCTCGTTAGATGATAAATGAAACCTGCTGTTGGCGCAGGACCGGAAGGAACAAACACCGTGTAAGAGCCATCTTCATGTTCCTCCGTGATGAACGCAGTAACCAATGTTTCGTTGCCAAAAAGTTTTACAAATGCAACATGTTTAAATAATGTTTTTTCACTACCCACTAGCTGAAGTGTTGTTTCTTTAATAATTGTATAGAGCGGAAGTTTTGTAAGAAATATTTGTTCCATATACGCAAAAGCAAATCTTCCAAACCTGGTTTTTACAGCAACACCTACCAAAAAGAAAGTTAAAATAATTAAAGCAATTGCAAGGAGGGAAGCAACAAATTCCTGCAGTTTGGCAGTTTCTGATAAAACATATGTTAATGGTTTTATCTTATCTGCTATAAACTCATATAACCACTTGAATACCAGGATTAAAATTACAATTGGCAGGACAACAAGTGTACCGCCTAACAAAGAAGTTTTTATAAATGATTTGATCTTATCCATCTTAATACCTTGCTTCATTATTCACAATTGTATGGTTAACAATTATTTCATACCCTGATAATAATAATCGAATAACTAACAACTACAAACTAACTTGAAGATTCAGAAGATACCAATGGTTTTTAAAATCAGTTTGTTTAGAATCAATTATGTAATTGAATTGTAATTCAGTTGGTTTGCTTGGCCAAAAGTTATAACCAATAATATATAATTCGGAATCAGGAATTAACCCTTCAGTAGATAAATTATCATAACGAAATAGAAATTGATGATTTTCAAATGGCTTATAACCTAAAGTAATATGATAGCCAAAAGGTTCTTTCTTTGATTGAATGGAGTCTATCGTTCCTTCAAGTTTGTTCATAATGACTTCTGTAGAAAATAAAAAGTTGTGAACCTTAGCGCTGAAATCCCCGCCAACGAAAGTTCTCTTACCCTCAAAAGATTTTGAAAAAAGACTTCCTTCATTATCTTTACTGTAACCGGCGTTTATTCCAATTTCATAGCTGCTGCTTTCTGTATTAGTTTTTGCTGAAATCCTTCCTGCAAACAAGAATGCGCTATTATTGTTAGGCTTATTTGCTCCACTTCCATTAAATATTCCTGCTTTATATTCGAGAAAATCATTTAAAAATTTTCCACTTAGCTGAAATCCAATATCCCTTTTGGGCGTAAGAAGTTCCGCTGCCCGTGAGCGGTTTACAAAATCGATGTTTCCAGCAAAAGTTAAAAACTCCTTACTGAACGGGGCTTTAAATTGTCCTGCGTCAAGCGCTAAATAATCTGCGAATTTATATTTAACAGCTGCATCAAGCAGCAAAGGCGATGAAGTAAAGCTCGCCTGAAAAAAATATCCCAAGTTTTCATCGAGATTACCTAACATTTTTAATCTCATATTGGAGACTGAAAATCCATTGTTGCCAGTTATGGTTCGTTCAGGTTGAAAATCAGCAACTACATGGAAAAGCATTTCTAAGGTGAAGTACTCTTTCTTAAAGTTTTTAATAAATCCATCATACTGTGTTTCGTTTTTTTCTTGTGCAAAAACTATAGCGGTTGATATAATTACAAATAAAGTTAAATGTGAAATATATTTCATTGTGTTTCCCATATTGCTAAAAACCGGTTGTTGTAAAAAATTATTCTTTATCAGTATGCTTTTATCGGTTAAAAAAATAATTTTAAATAAAGGTTCATATTGTAAACAAATAAGTACTAATGGATTAAAAATAGAAGTGTAAGATTACAAAAGTTTTTAGAATTTTACAGTTTGAAGAGGAAGTACAATCATTGCTGAATAACGTGTTCTTTCCTGCGATTCATTTAATCTTGTTGAAAGCATAATTCTGAAGCTGTTTTCAATTAAAAAACTCGCTGCCAGAACGCCTTCGTAAATTCCATCCTGATTTCTGTAAGCACTCGCTCTAAGTTCAAGAATATCTACAGGTTGAAGAACAATTCCAACATTAACTGCAGCATTTTTGTTAATAGAATTATTTTTATTAAAATCTATTTCACCAAAAACTCTGAATGCATCATTAAATAAAAATATACCTATGCCTGCTGTATAGTTCCTGCTGAAATCTAAGCTATCTATTGTTGGCTCGCTTAAATTTCTTGCCACAAAGGATAAACTAACTGAATTTGCAGGTCGCAGAATAATTCCCGCATCAACAGAAAAATAATCTTTTGAATATGTTGTATAGCTTACTGAAACTATTTTGTTGGAAGTTGATACTGCTAAAAATTCTCCACCGATTGAGAGGTTAAAGCCATAGTTTTGCAACCTTATGTTTTGATAGTTATAAAGGTCTTCATAAGAAAAACCAAAGTTGCCCATGCTAAATGAGGCAAAGGAATTTCCCTGATTGTTAAAATCAACAAAATCATAGCTTACTAAAAAACCATCGTCACCAGGTTTAATGCTCAAACCAGCAGGGTTAACAATATTGGCAGTCATTCCATCAATTTCCGAAATAAAAAATAACCTGTTAGCCTGGGAAACACGGTGTAGTTCAGTTTGAGCAAAAAGCAGACCTGAGGTTATAACAACAATTAAGAATAATTTGTTTATTAACATTTATTAAAATACTTCTTTAATAAAATTAACTGAAAGAACATTGTAATCTTCGGCACCGAATATAAAATGTAAATCGTAAGAAGCACCTAATTTCCAACCATCGAATATAAAATCGAGTGCAATCTTGGTACCAGCGCCAAACTTAAATGTGGTTTCTGTTACCTTTGAGTTTTGTGAAGGAAAGGAAGGATAGTTAAGCTCTAAAGTAGTATAAATTAAGTGTCCTTCTAAAATTGGAGCAATTGAAAAATCGAAGAAAGACGACTCCTGCGGATAAACCGAGATAGATACACCACCGCCAATAGTTGTTAACAAAGCACCACCTTTGGCTGAAACACCAAACGGATCGTTCTGAAAAATATCCTGGTTCAACGGAAAATATGTTGCACCAAATCTTCCTAAACCGCTCAAATAAAAACCCTTAAATTCACTGAGTAGAAACCTATTCTCATAAGTAAATGCATAGCCGGGTTTAAAATCATCACCAAATCCTGGAGAGACACCAATCGAAAACGCATCAAGACGCGGTTGTACCAGAGTTCTGCCTATGGAAATATTAGAATATTGATCAATGAGTGAAACCTCTCCGAAACCATATTTGCCTGTGTATTCAATGCTTCTTAAATTCACTTTATCTATAGTTAAACGCCCGAGCTGTGTATCAATAGCCAGATTATCAGAATCTTCAAAATAAATATTACCCTCGAAACTGGTGCCATTATTTAAGCGTACAATTACAACCTCACCTCTTTCTGCATATTCATTTGAAACATACTCCAGCACTTTTAAATCTTTTTTGGGAATAGTAAGATTTCCAACTTCAGTTTGTATCATGATCATATCAAGGCTTTTAGCTAGCAGTAAACCTGAAACTACATTTCCATTTTGCAAATGAACAACCACTCTGTCATTCAGTACAAATTTATATCCATCAGGAACGGAATCATTATTAGTATTATTGTTTGTTCCCTTATAGGAAGTTTTCATTTTTACAAACGGATTGAATGTAATGCTTTCTATGTTTTCCCTAGGCACCTTGATTTGTCCTAAATCATTTGCTACCAATATGTATTCAGGATTTTCCTCAACAAGATCTCCTATTACAACCTTACTATTCTTTAATACTACGTTTACTGTTTGAGCATGTAGTGCTAGTTGCGTTGTCAAAACAAACAATATTATTATTAGAACATTTTTCATGTTTATTGTCTCTTTCTTTTTTTTCAATTCTTTATTCGCTAAAAAAACTGTTTACAATGCTGTATGAATTAACAGAAGCAGGTACCTCTATTCCATTTTCAAGTATAATTTTTTTTCTGCTGTATGCGCCTACCCACCAATAATAAACCTGAGAAGATGCCAGGGTAGGGCCATTATATTGTGTTTCTGTATCAACAGTTTTTTCTGAGTTCCATATTATATCAGAAAACGGACCACGACCGACATAAACAACATACGATACCGCATTCTCAACCGAATCCCAATCAAAAATACGGGGTGCACCAAATAGCGTTTGGTTTGCCGGACTGATTAACTGAGGACTAAATAAAATTAAATCGCCGTTTACTTTACTTGGCAAGCTTTCTTTTAAGCCTTTATCAACTGCAATTACTTTATAATAATATTTTGTATTTGTTTGCAGTAACGGATCAAAATAAGTTGCAATATTTGTTGAATCAATCAGGGTTGATGAGTTCGCTACAAAATCTGAGTCGTTCGACCGATATACTTTATAGCGAAGAAGATCGCCTATATCTGGAGGTGTCCAGCTCAACCTTATTTCCTGAATATTTTGCAAGGGGTTATTAAGCCCGGAGGCAATTACAAACATTGGTGGCTGTGGGGCGGAAACGTTTAACGGTTGAACATCAATTATTGAAGTTGCTTCACTTTCATTTCCTGCTTTATCAACAGCAGTTAAATAATAATAATAAGTTGAGTCATATTCTAAGAAGCGATCCAAATACTCAACCTGAAATAACTGAACCAGTGATGTAAAATTGTTGATGTTATTAACGGAGCGATATAATCTGTAAAAATCAAAATCAACTTCTGCATTCCTGGACCATCTCAATCGCACTTGCCCGTCTCCTCCACCAAGCAAGGTAAAGTTAGCAGGCTTTGCCGGCGGCAGATTATCTTCAGGCGCAATTATCTCTGAGCAGCTACTAAATAATAAAACTACTATCACCGAGGAAATAGCAAATAACAATCGCGGGGTATATCTTCTTAAAAAAAATAATTTAGCCATATAATTTTCGTTTTTTGTTTACAATCATTAATAATTTAATACTTTATAAAAATTCACATAAATAAATAATTATTTATTTTTCTTATTCATTATAAAACCAAGGATGAGCCCGATAACAATTCCCACAGAAAGCAGAGATGGGAATAAGATAATTCGGGACATTTGAAACTCCCAGAACAATAGGTTAAAACCCACGACGTCTGTGTTTTGTATTAAAACTATTCCAACCAAAACTATTACAATAGTT
>CAZPSY010000040.1:4574-11672 GCA_964589295.1 uncultured Ignavibacteriaceae bacterium | reverse complement strand
ATAAATTCACCTCAAGAAAAATACTCGGGAAGGGGGATAAATTATGATATTTGAAAATAATTTCTTTTGCTGCCCCTTCATTTTTTATTAAGGTAAATTTATTTCTATTTACAAATAATATGTTTGAGAATATGTTGAGGTTGAAAGCCATTAAATAGAATGCATATAAATTATTTCTAAATGAAATAACCAGATAATTTTATTTATGAAAGTTCACGAAAAATTTCTTTGCGAAATCTGGAAAGAAAAGAAAATTGTAAAATCTCTTTCCACTGCTGATTCACAATCGATTGAAATAATCGATCCCGGTTTTCAAAATAAAGAATTGGCTGGTCCGGATTTTCTTAGTGCAAGAATTAGAATCGGTAACATCACTTACCTTGGTGATGTAGAGATAGATTCATTACATTCCGATTGGAGAACCCATGGTCATTATATTGATAACAAATACAATAAAGTGATACTTCATGTAGTTCTTTCAAATGAAAAGAATAAAAATTATGTTCTTACAAAAGAGGGCAGGAAGGTACAATCGATTTGCCTGGTAGATTTTCTCGATAAAAACATTCAGGACAGCTTAAGGGATGCTATCAGTAGTGAAAGAAATAATAGAACATTCAATATGCCTTGTGCGGAATCAAATTCTTTGGTTGCTGAAAAGGAAAAACTTAACTTTTTATTTAATCTTGGAACAGCGCGCTTTAAGAATAAAACGAAGAGTATTTTTGATCGGCTGAAGGAAATGGTTTACCTGAAAGAGATGAATATCAGGGAACCTATTGTTAGATACGATTTTGGTGATGATTTTTTTAATAAGAAATTTTCACCCAGTGATTTTGATGATAAGGTTATTTGGCAGCAGCTTGTTTACGAAATGATTTTTGAAGCACTAGGTTATTCTAAGAACAAAGATATTATGCTGAAACTTGCCAAAGCAGTTAATATTGAATTCCTGAAGAATTATTCCAACCAGGAAAATTTTGATAAAGTAATTGCTAGCTCACTCTTTAATGTAAGCGGTTTAATACCAACCGAATTTTCATTTTCTGATGAAGCTACCTCAGAGTATGTTAGAGAGCTTGTTGAAACATGGGATAAAGTTAAAGATAAATATGATGGTCCAACTTTTTATCCTGAGAGCTGGCATTTTTTCAAACTTCGTCCACAAAATTTTCCAACACTGCGCATCGCTGGTGGCTCTAGATTAGTTCAGAGAATTATAGAAGATGAATTGATAAAGAAATTTATAGACCTTACCCACTCAGAAAATACGGCCAATAAAGTAACAAATTACATTAGGAATATAATCATAGTTAATAGCGAGGGTTACTGGAAAAATCATTTTACTTTTGATAAAAAAGCAAAAGAGGAACTAAAATATTTTATCGGATTATCCAGGGCAGACGAGATAATTGTAAATGTTGTCTTACCGGTTCTATCTCTTTACTTCGAAATCTTTTCAGAGCAGGAGGCGGCAAGGAACATAAGGAATTTGTATATAAATTATACACAAAAAAGCAGCAACCAGCTTGTAAACCAGGTTGGCGACACATTAAATCTTACCAATATGAAAAAGAAAAGTGTTTATTACCAGGGAATGATAGAATTATTCCGGAGTTACTGTGTTAAGGAAAAATGTTTGGAATGTAAAATTGGTGAGAAAGTATTCAATTAAAAAACTAATTATCACTTGTTAACTTTTTTATCTCATCTCTAATCCTCGCCGCTCTTTCATACTCTTCACTTTCAATAGCTTCTCTTAATTTACTTTGCAGCGTTGCTAACCTGGTTTCTTTTGATTGAGGTTTCTTTTTACTTTTTTCAGTTCCCAAATCAAGATCGGAAAGTTCAACCGCTTCGGTTTCATCCGATGGTAAAAATCCTGCAGTTTCCAAAACCGATTCTGAAACGTAAATAGGCGCCTGCGCTCTTACAGCAAGCGCAATAGCATCACTCGGTCGGGCATCGATCTCCTGGGTTAATCCGGAAAGTTCAAGAATAATTTTAGCAAAGAATGTGTTTTCTCTAAGTTCGTCAACATTAATTTCTACAACAGTTGCACCAAGATTATCGGTTAGTTGTTTAAGAAGATCGTGTGTAAGAGGTCTTGGGGGTTTAATCCCTTCAATTTCCAGTGCTATTGCCTGTGCTTCAAAAGCCCCTATAATAATAGGCAGTCTTCTTTTACCATCAACTTCTTTTAAAAGTATTGCATACGCGCCGCCCGTAGAAGGGCTGGAGGATAAGCCAAGTATTTCGCATTGAACTTTCTGCACTGAAAACTTCCTGCTGCTATTATTTAATCTTTTTAATTTCTTCAGTTAAAACCGGTAGTACTTCAAAAAGGTCGCCGGCAATTCCATAATCTGCGACATTAAAGATAGGTGCATCCTTATCTTTATTTATGGCAACAATATATTTTGAAGAAGACATTCCTGCAAGGTGTTGTATTGCACCTGAAATTCCGCACGCAATATACAGAGTTGGTGAGACTGTTTTGCCTGTTTGTCCTACCTGTTCGCCATGTGGACGCCATCCTGCATCTACAACGGCGCGGGATGCGCCTACAGCAGCTCCAAGAACCTCAGCTAATTCTTCTACAAGATGAAAATTTTCCGGTCCTTTCATCCCTCTTCCGCCGGACACAATAATATCTGCTTCCGCCACATCAATTTTGCCTTCTGATTTTTTTATTTCGATAACCTTTGTTTTTAAATCTGGCGAAGAGATTTCTTTAACTTCTATTTCAGGATTTAAAGGGGTATCTAAAGGAATCGCCTTAAAAACATTTGGTCTGATAGTAATAACTTTTTTTGCAGAGTTTAATTTAATATCAACTAAAGCTTTACCTGCATAAACAGGGCGTGTAGCCACTAGTTCCCCGGATGAGCAATCCAGCTTTATGCAATCGATTATACAACCTGCACTTAAGCGAATGCTAACCCGCGGGGCTAAATCTTTACCAAGTGATGTGTTGGAAAAGATGAGGTAATCGGCATCAGAGTCTTTTGCATAATCACTAACTGCAGAAGTATAACCTGAGGAGGAGTAACCCGAGAGATCAGAACTCTTTAAATGAACTATTTTAGCGATTCCGTAATTGGAAATTTCATTCAAATTTTCAACATCTCCGCCAACAACAACCGCTTCTGCTTCAAGTGATAGATCCTTAGCTAGTTGCGATGCTTGTTGAACCGTTTCGAATGCCGAACGTTTTAATAAACCATCTCTTTGTTCAAGGATGGCTAATATCTTAGCTGCCATAAAATTTATTCCTTAAATTACTTTTGCTTCTTCTCTTAATAATTTAACTAATTCCTGAACCGCAGAGCTGTCCTCACCAATAATTCTCCCAGGTTGTTTTGGCTGAGGCATATGCATTTTAATTACTTCGCTCATCTGCTCAGCATCTGCAGCAGGTTTTTCTTCAATTGATTTTTTCTTGGCTGCCATAATGCCTTTAAGTGAGGCATAACGGGGTTCATTCAATCCCTTTTGGCATGTGATAATTGCAGGTATTTCAGTTTGTACAACTTCCCGTCCACCTTCAATTTCTCTCTCTGCAGTAATTTTGCTGCCGTCGATTTTAAAATCAACAACAACGCTTACGCAGGAATAATTTAATAACTCTGCTGTTAACTGCCCGGTAATGGAATTATCATAATCTACAGATTGCTTACCGAAAAAGACCAGCTCAGCTCCTATTTCTTTAATCCCTTCAGCCAAAGCTTTTGCAGTACCAATTGAATCCCTGGGGTTATCATCTTTCAGCAGCACACCGCTGTCGGCACCCATTGCAAGTGCCTTTCTTATAGATTCTTTACTGCTGTCCCTGCCTAAACTAATCACAATAACTTCGTTCTCACCGCCTAACGTTTCCTTTGTTTTAAGCGCTTCCTCAAGAGCATATTCATCATAAGGGTTTATAACATATGTAACCCCTGCCGGATCAATAGCTTTTTCACCGGAGCCAACTTTTACTCTTGTAGCAGTATCAGGAACATGACTTACACAAACTGCTATTTTCATTTAACCTCCATTTATTTACATTATTTGTTATTAAAATATAAAGACAGGCTTCACTAAAATCAATTAAAAGTAGTTTTAGCGAATTCATATGGTAAATTGAAATTTATATTTAAATTGTACTATTATTTCACTATTTTTTTGATATGGAGCTTTCGCCAGAAAAAATACACGAGCCGGAAATTATTGAAGATGTTGAATCCGGCACCGGACTTGCAAGCCGTGTTATTCTTTATAACGATGAGTGGCATACGTTTGAGGAGGTAATTGTTCAATTGATTAAAGCCACAAATTGCTCTTTTGAAGAAGCACGCGACCGAACTTTTGAAGTTCATTTTAAAGGTAAATCTATTGTTTTTAGCGGTGAGTTTTCAGCTTGCTTAAATGTTTCTACTATCCTGGAAGAAATTGCCCTGCATACCCAGGTTGTAACCTAATTGTTTTCCCTTACCCCTCTCTCATAACAAAATTTTTGTTACTGCCCGGCGATATTTCTATATTAGTAAACCACACTTAATCTTTTTTAGTAGAAGAAATACTGATAATAATTATTAATGTTGGCAACGATATTGCTAAAAATTTAACAGGAGTTAATCATGCCTAAAAGTGCTATTGAAGGAATTGAACCTAAAATATTATGGGAACGATTTTATGAAATTTCCCAAGTTCCAAGACCTTCCAAGAAGGAAGAAAAAATCATTGAACATTTTAAAAATCTTTTAGACCAGCTTAAGGTTAAATATAAGGTTGATAAATCAGGAAACATAGTTGCCTTTTTACCTGCAACTCAAGGTTGTGAAAATGCCCCAACTGTTGTTCTGCAAGGACATATGGATATGGTTTGTGAGAAGAATAAGGCTAAAGTTTTCGATTTTGATAATGATCCAATTGATCTCCTAAAAGAAGATGGATGGATAACTGCTGATGGAACTACACTAGGAGCTGATAACGGAATTGGATTAGCAGCAGCTTTAGCCGTTATAACTGATCCTGATGTTATTCACGGACCGATCGAAATTTTATCTACAGTAGATGAAGAAACCGGTTTAACCGGGGCAAATAATCTTGAACCGGGATTTATTACCGGAAAGATTATGTTGAATATGGACTCTGAAGAAGACGGTGCTTTTTATGTTGGTTGTGCCGGTGGAATTGATACTGCCGCATCAATGAAGATTGAAACTGAACCTGTACCCAACGGAACAGCTGCATACGAACTTCTTGTTACCGGTCTTAAAGGTGGGCATTCAGGTTTGGATATTCAAACGGGTAGAGGGAATGCTATAAAAATTCTAGCAAGAGCTTTAAATCAATTAAATGAAGTTGGTTATTCTTTAGCAGGTCTTGATGGCGGAAGTTTAAGAAATGCTATACCTCGCGAAGCAGAAGCAATAATATTTTTAACTGCTGATGGTGCAACGAAGGCAGAAGAATTAATTGAAGAGCTGCAAGGAAAAGTTTATAACGAATTTAAAACTCCTGATGGTGGTGTGAAAATAGAATTGAAGAAATCCAGCTCATCAATTGATGCCGTTTACATAAACGCATTAAAAAACAGGATAGTTGACACTTTGCTAGCCGTACCACACGGTGTGATAGCGATGAGCCCTGATTTAGAAGGTCTAGTTGAAACTTCAACAAATCTTGCAACGATTAAAATTGTGGATGATAAAATTGTAATTGGTACAAGCCAGCGTAGTTCCATAGAAAGTGCAAAAGATTTTATTGCAGAAAATGTCGCAGCTATTTTCAGATTAGCAGGAAGTGATACGGAAGTTGGTGATGGTTATCCAGGTTGGAAACCAAATATGGATTCTGAAATTCTTAAAGTTTCTAAAAAAGTTTTTCAAAATTTATTCAATAAAGAAGCAGAAATAAAAGCGATACATGCTGGTTTGGAATGTGGAATACTGGAAGGTAAAAATCCCGGTTTAGATATGATCTCTTTTGGTCCAACAATCCAGGGTGCACATTCACCGGATGAGAAAATTAATATTGAAACAGTAGAAAAATTTTACACCATTTTAAAAGGTATATTGAAAGAGATTGCTGAGATGAAGTAAACCTGGTTTTACTGTTAGGATAAAAAAATGCCCGCTAACTTTGCGGGCATTTTAATTTTAGGGTCTATTATTTAAATAACACATGTATGGCAGGAACAATGGTCATAAATATCATCATAACCGTAATCAATTGTTAACTCCTCTCCGGTTTCAATTGCCGAATCAGATACTAAAATTAATCCTCCGTTTTCGTCCTCTTCAACCTCACAGTTATACTCACAATTATGGTTAATATATTTTATTTTTTTAGTATTTGCAGTATCAATGTAACAATCATCACCGTTCCAAAAAATGTACACATTATTTTCTTCTTCTTCTCTTCTTTCACACTCATCGCCGGAAATAACGTCACCTTCTATGTTCATAATAACTTTATTTTTAGGAATATTTCCCGATGCAAAAATTCCAGAACCGTGAATATTTGATCCTTTTACTACTACATATTTTTCGTAATTGTGTTTTTGCATTAATTGTTATTTTCCTCTTCATTTCCATATAATTCTCGAATTAGTAAATGAATAATCGAGTTTTCTGTAACAGGGTAGGTGTACCTTATACTTTCATCCGGCGGCGGATTATCGTAATCAAAACTGTAAATCTCTTTATTCATAATATTATAATATCTGACTTTCAATATGCCATATTTTACAGTAGTTAGATTTATTCCAAAAAGTGTTTTCGACCTAAACACCTCGCCTTCAAATCCTTCAAAAGTTTTTGGAGGGCGGTGTACTTCCAAAATCCAGATATCAAATCTGTCTCCTTTAATTGTATCTATAGCTGAAGCGTCGTACCATATCTTTTCCCCGGTATCTAAATTAAGAACTTTCCAAACATGTGTCTCTTCAGTCTGACCAATAATTACAGCTGAAAAAAACGCCATTATCAGAAAGCTATAACATCTCTTTAACATAAATTACCTTTATTCAAATAGTTCAAAAATGAATAATCTAAAATAAAAAAAATAGTACAACAATATAGAGTAATAAAACTTCACTATTCATCACTT
>CAZPSY010000040.1:0-4474 GCA_964589295.1 uncultured Ignavibacteriaceae bacterium | reverse complement strand
ATAGAGTGATAGTTCATGTTTGTATTATTAAATTAAATATACTTATTTTGCAACAGTTAATATTAATCAACATTAGGAGAAGTTATGTACTCCAAATTATTATTGATAATTTCATTTTTGCTATTTACAATATTTCCTGCTCTTGCACAGAATGGATATTCTTACATCGGTGCAGAAGCTTGTGGAATGTGCCATAAAACTGAAAAGCAGGGTAGTCAACTAAAGATCTGGCAAGGAACTCCTCATGCCGGTGCATATGAAAAACTGAAAACTGAAGAGGCTGATAAAATAGCTAAAGAAAAGGGTTTTGATACAAAAGCAATTGAAACTCCAGATTGCCTGAAATGCCACGCTGTAGGATATAATATAGATGCATCAATGCTTGGTAAGAAATTTAAAGTAGAAGATGGTGTTCAGTGCGAATCTTGTCATGGACCAGGCTCTGATTATAAAAAGAAGAGTATCATGCAGGATAGAGAAAAGGCTGTTGCAAATGGTTTGATGGTTTATGAAAACCCGGCTGAGGAATTATGTATTAATTGTCACAACGCAGAAAGTCCTACTTATGTAGATTTTGTTTTTGCAGAAATGTGGGAAAAGATAAAACATCCAATACCTGGTAGTGAGTAAAATAGTATTATAGTATTTTGAAGTATAAGAATAAAACTGACTTAACTTATGAAAAAACTTCTACTATTTCTTTTGTTGTTTGGGTTATCCGCTGTTGGTTATTCTCAGAATATTAATGGTCGTTTCTCCAGCTCTCTGTATACTTTTGAACGTTTTGATACTGCTAGCTCTTCTAATACCTATGCACGAACATTTCAGATGCTTTCTCTCAATTTCGGGAAGCAGAATGTTTGGCTTCGTACAAATTTAAGCCTTGAAGGCGAAATTGCAGAAAATCTTGTTGATAACCCACGGCTTAGGTTTTATAATCTTTATCTTGATGTAAGAAATATCTGGGATTTGCTCTCTTTTAAATTGGGAAGGCAGCCATTGTTTAACAGTGTTGCTGGGGGTGTATTCGATGGTGCAACTCTCGGACTGAGTTATGAAGGTTATAAATTTAAAGTATATTACGGGGGAAACGTTCCAGCATATCAAAAACTTGAATTAACCGACAACTGGAAAGATGATTATGTACTTGGAGGAGAGTTTACTATTTATGCTCTGCAGGATTTAAGAATTGCACTTAAGTACATAAATAAAAATTTCAAAAGTGTTTCTTATCCCGCTTCCAGACTAAATGCCAATCTTAACCCGATAACAATAGAGATTGAGAACAACTCCCGGCAATACCAGTTTGTTACCGCCGAAGTTTCCTATGCTAAAGAGGATTTGTTTAGGATTGATACTCGTTATGATTATGATATCAATTTTAAAACAACTTCTAAATTAGAAATAAGCGGCAGGTATGAAGAGGTTGATAATCTTGGCATTACCATGTACTACAATTACAGGGAACCGAGAATAAGATACAACTCAATTTTTTCAGTATTCGATTATGGAAACACCTGGGAAATTGAAGGTGGTGTGGATTACCGTATTGCAAATACTTACACGGCAATAGGTAAGTTCGCAAATGTTTCTTATAAAGAAGAAACTTCTCAACGTCTAACACTCGGTTTAGCATCTCCATATGGGACTTTAACCGGAAGAAAAAGCTTTGGGTATGCAGGCGAAATGGACGCAATTTCTTTATATACTGCTATTACAACTTTAGAAGGATTAGTAACTCCCTCATTAGGTTTATCCTTTACACGTTATAAACAGTCGGAATCTTCACCGCAAAATGAATTAATTACTCTTATGGCAGGATTTAATTTAAGACCCTGGAGAATTGTATCGTTCGATTTCCAGGGACAATACCTGAATAATAAAATTTATAAAAATGATTGGCGGTTATTTTTCAAATTGAATTATTGGTTTAACGCAGACCTAGATTTATAATATGAAATTAAAAAATATTTACATACTCCTTGCTGCGGTTTCAATTATTTTTCTTGCATTTTTCAGTAAGGAACCGGGTGATGAAAATCGCACTAATAAAGAAGTTATCAATTTTTCCCATTCATTCCATTCAGATTTGGCGGAGTGCAGCGATTGCCATTCTGCAGTTTTAGAAAGTATAACTTTAAAAAATAGACTGCTGCCGGATCATGAAAATTGTAGCAATTGCCACGAGGTTGATGACGATGAAGAATGTGCAACCTGTCATATTGATGAAAATTATGAAGCTTTAATTCAAACTGAATCCAGTATAATTTTTAATCATAAATTTCATTTAAATAATGAAATGAATTGTGAAGATTGTCATAAAGGTTTGGATGAGGTTGATTACAGTTTTGAAAGTGCAAATCTCTTTCCACCAATGGAAACCTGTGCAAGCTGCCATAATGAAATCAAGATAGCTTCCAATGCATGTGAATCGTGTCATATTTCGACTTACAATCTACTTCCAGATAACCATAGAAATGTAGACTTTACAAGAGCACACAAATTTATGGCTTGGGAAAATGATTCAAATTGCATGATGTGCCACGATAACATAACTTGCCAGGAATGCCATGTTGCTACAAATGTAATCACAGAAATTAATACTGCCGATGATTTTTATCAGCCATATATGCCAGGTAATTCAATTGATGGTACAAAGCAGCAAATAATTACAAAAGTTCACAACGATCCTAATTACAGATTTTATCACGGTATTGATGCTAAAGGTAGAACAACTGATTGCCAGACGTGTCACCAGGTAGAAAGTTTTTGTGCAAATTGTCATCAATCTGAAAATAGCGATTTTGCTTTAGGCGGAATTATTCCCGCTTCACATTTACTTCCAAACTTTAAAACTATCGGAATTGGAAGCGGAGGTGGAGAACATTCCATCCTGGCTAAAAGAGATCTTGAAAGTTGTGCATCCTGCCATGATGTTCAGGGTGCTGATCCAACTTGTATTATGTGTCATCTGGATAGTGACGGAATAAAAAATACTAATCCTAAAACACATGCATCTAATTTTATGCGAAATGAACATGGTGATTGGCATGACAATTATGGTTCCGTTTGCTATAACTGCCATACCAGCGCATCACCGGATTCACAACCAACTGATGGATTTTGTAATTATTGTCATGGTTTATAATGCTGATCTTTAAAACAAGAAATAGTTTGATGAATTCTTTTAAAGTATTATTTGCTTCAATAATTCTGTTAGCTGCTGCTGGTTGCAGTAAACTGCATACTGATATTCCATCTGCTCCTGTTCTAACCACGCATACAACAGGAATTATTAATCCGGATTCTGCTAACTTTCACGGTAACCTTGTTAGGTTAGGTAATTGGAATTTGAACGCATGCGTGCAATGCCACTCTTCAGATTATAGTGGTGGGATTGCTGAAGCAAGTTGTTTGAATTGCCATACTACAGGCGGACCTGAAGCTTGCAATACCTGTCATGGTGATTTTAATGATTTGAGCAGGATTGCTCCGCCAAAGGATATTTCGAAAAATACTGTAACCGATTCAGCAAGTGTTGGTGCTCATGTAAAGCATTTATATGATAACCAGTTAGGCAGTGAGATACTCTGTTCAACTTGCCATCAGGTTCCCCAGGATGTTTACGAACCGGGACACGTTGATAGCGATCTTCCGTCAGAAATTATTTTTGGAAATATTGCAATATATGATGGCGGTGAAAATGCGAGTTATAATTTTTCAGATGCAACTTGTTCTAATGTATATTGTCATGGCAGCTTTGAATTCCTGAAAGATTCGGCTGGTGTAAATTCCTTTATTTATACTGATTCATTAATTGTTGGAAATTCTTTTGTACCGCAGTGGAATAAGGTAGATAGTACACAAGCTGTTTGCGGATCCTGTCATGCACTTCCACCCACAGGTCATCAAAGTAATGGTCCTGATCCGAATGCAACTACATGCGTGACTTGCCATCCCGGCGTTGTTGATGTAAATGGAAATATTATTGACCAGACAAAACATATTAATGGAATGAAAAACGTTTTTGGTAATTGATTCCGGTAATAAAATTATAAAATTTAAGCCGCTCTTTGAGCGGCTTTTTTTATGAACTAATTCAAAAGCGATAATATATTTGCAACGAGAGGGAAGTATTTTCAATTTTTTGAAGAGGTCTTTTCCAAATTTAACGTTCTTATCAACTTTTAAATTGCATTCACTTGTTGTTGATGGTGAAATTTATTCGGTTGAATAGTATTTTACTATGTAGTTTTAATAAATCAAAAGATTTCTAAAATTTATTTATTTTATGGAAGGAAGATGAAAAATAAAAGCTTTATTGTTTTACTAATTATACCAGCATTTATGTTGATGGGGAGTAATTTGTTAATAAAAGAAGACAGTCTGGAAAAAATAGATAAAAGCATTTCTCAACAGGATAAATCTAATCTGCAAACTTCCGATAAAAAACTTGGTTCTTTTGTTCAGGATG
>CAZPSY010000039.1:7795-11792 GCA_964589295.1 uncultured Ignavibacteriaceae bacterium | reverse complement strand
AGTACATCCCTGGCAGTAAAAAAGTTACCAAGCGATTTAGACATTTTTTCTTTATTAATATTAAGGAAGCCGAAATGAATCCAGTAATTAACAAACTGTTTGCCGTTTGCAGCTTCACTTTGTGCAATTTCATTTTCGTGATGAGGGAAAATTAAATCGTTACCCCCGGCATGTATATCAAAAGTTTCGCCCAGATGACTGCAACTCATCGCAGAGCACTCAATGTGCCAGCCGGGTCTTCCATTTCCCCATTCACTTTCCCAGTATGGCTCTCCTTCTTTTGCCTTTTTCCATAAAGAAAAATCGAGCGGATTTAACTTTTCTTCATTTATCTCAACCCTGGAACCTGCTTCAAGGTCATCTATATTTTTACCGCTAAGCTTTCCGTAAGTCTTGAATTTGTTTACATCGTAAAAAACATTCCCATCAACATTATATGCTGCGCCGCTATCCACCAGTTTTTTAATCATCGCTTTAATATCTTCGATATGCGCGGTAGCTTTTGGATACAGATCTGCTGGTTTTAATTTTAAACGTTTTATATCATCAAAAAATGCTTCGGAATATTTCGTTGCAACTTCATCGTATGATATTTTATCACTGATCGATTTTTTAATTATGCGATCATCAATATCAGTCAGGTTCATTAAAAATTTTACTTTGAATCCTTTATACTCCAAATATTTTCTCAGGATATCTGCCATAACAAAAGTTCTGGCATTACCAATATGGAAGAAATCGTAAACTGTCGGTCCGCATATATAAAATTTAACTTCGGAGGGATCGATAGGAACGAACTCTTCTTTCTTTTTGGTAAGGGAATTGTAAAGTGTTAACATTTTGGCTTATTAGTTAAAAATAATTGAATAAAAAATTAAAGTGATTACAAATATAATTAATTATAATATTTAGGTGGATGTACTTTTTAGATTTTTTATCAATAGCTGCATATCCTCTGGTAAATCAGAACTAAAGCTAACCATTTTGTTAAAGTGAGGATGGGAAAAACCTAATGTTTTTGCATGAAGTGCCTGCCTTGGCATTATGTTCAATAAGTTTTGAACCCTGCTTTTTATTTTCGGAAATTCAGAGCCATACACTATTTGCCTGCCACCGTAAGTAGCATCTCCGAATACAGGCTTGCCAATACTGGAAAGGTGAACCCTGATTTGATGAGTTCTGCCGGTTTTAAGATTAAGTTTTATATACGATGTAAACTCAAATTCTTCTATCACTTCATAATATGTTAGAGCAGTTTTTCCATCACTCTGGCTGGTAGTAAATTTCTTGCGGTCTTTTTTACTCCGTGCAATGTTATGCGATATTTCACCTTTACTATCAGGAAATATTCCCCAGCAAACTGCATGATATTCTCTTTCCGTAGTATGCCTGGAAAACTGTTCAGCAATTTTTGCATGAGTCCAATCATCTTTAGCAACTACAAGAAGCCCGCTGGTATCTTTATCCAGCCGGTGAATAATGCCGGGCCTGCCTGCCTGGTTTGTGCTGCTAAGTTTATTTGAATAATGGAGCAGCGCATTTACTAATGTTCCCGTATAATTTGCGTAAGCAGGATGAGCAACCATTCCTGCAGGCTTATTAACAATAAGTAAGTATTCATCTTCGTAAACTATATCGAGAGGAATATCTTCAGGAATAACATCTTCAGGACGCGGGCTTATAGGTTGGACAGCGTCGATTATATCGTTAGGCTTCAGTTTATAATTTGCCTTAACAATCTTTCCGTTTACTTTAACAAGATCGGCTTCAATTAGCTTTTGAACTTTAGAGCGGGTAGCATTTTCAATGGAGTTCGTTAAGAAAAGGTCTATACGTTCTTTCTTCTTTCCTTCCGGTACTTCAAATCGATATTTCTTTTCCTTTATCAGTTTCACCATTGGCTGCTTTATCATTTTCATTCAATTTTTCAACATTTAACTTTGCTTCGTGAACCTGCTGGTTTATATCTTCTGATTCTTTTTCAATTGATTCTTTATCTTCACCTGATTCAACCTTAGAATGATGCCTGTAGAAAAAAATTAATATTAAAACGCCAATCGTAACCGATGCATCAGCAATATTGAATATCGGCCACCTATCGTAATCGCGTCCTAAAATAGAGAAGTTGAAAAAATCGAAATCGAAAAAATCTACAACCTTACCATAAAACATCGGGGCATAGTCATAAATTATTCCATAAAACATTCTATCAATTAGATTACCAATTGCACCGCCCAGAATCATTGCAATGGCTATTCTTAAACTAAGTGATTTTTCTCTTGCTAAATAAAGATATACCAGCAGTCCAATGCTGGCAACTAATGAAAACAGCGAGACCCAAAGTTTAAAATCTGAACCGGGATTGAAACCGAATGCCATCCCGGGGTTTTCGATAAAGGTTATTTTGAAAAAATCACCAAGGACAGAAATTGACTCACCGAAGTACATACCTTCCAGTTTGAAATTCAGAAAAGGAATGGTTATTCCCTTGATATAAAACTTGCTAAGCTGGTCGGTTATTATAACTGCTATTGTAAAAAATAATACTCTCAATATTTTTTTTGCTCTGAGCTTAATTCATCAGTAACTGAAATTAAAACTCTTTGGCTTTCCTTACTTTGTTTATAAAGAAATAGGATAAAACAAATAACCCCGGCGGTTATTGCAAGATCGGCAAAGTTAAAAATATAAACTCCATACGATTTATTTAAAATAAAAATGCTGAATAACCGCATGTCTATAAAATCAACAACTCTGCCGTAAAACAAAGGCGCATAATCGAACAGCAACCCGTAAAACATTTTATCTAGGAGATTACCAATTGCTCCGCCAAGTATTAAAGCGATTGAAACTCTTAGTATTAGTGCTTTATTTCTTACGATGTATAAGTAAACCAGCAAACCAACACTGGCAGTAAGTGAGAATAATGAAATCCACAATTTAAAATCTGAACCGGGATCAAAACCAAATGCCATCCCGGGATTCTCTACCAGGGTAATATGTAAGAAATTATTGAATAATGGAATGCTTTCCCCAATGCTTAATCCTGAATTTACCGGTTCGAAAAAAGGAATTACGAATCCTTTGACATAAAGCTTTGAAAACTGGTCTACCAGAAGGACCAGGAAAGAAATAATAATTACTTTCAACTTAAATCAATACCCTTCGGCAAAGTAATAAATATTAAATTATGTTCTACAGTTTCAATATCTATTACATCTTCTCCTGTCTTTGTTTAATTGGAAGACAATGCTGGCTGTGTGGTACGGCTTCCAGTCTTTCTTTTGGAATTAACGGGCAGGTTCCGCATAAGTTCTGTGGTTCTTCAATACACTCAACGCAAATACCGTAAGTGCCGCTGTCAATTCTTTTCAGTGCATCTTCCAGGTAGCCAAGAAATTTATTTTCTCTCTGTGCGTACAGAAAAGTCTTTTCTCTTTCCATTGCATCAGTTCCCTGTTCAGCCATGTGCAGGGAATAAGGAGAATTTTCATTTATATATTCGCCAGTAGTGGGATCTAACATTTGTTCTTTAAGATTTTGAAGCTGCTCAATAATTTCGTCCCGTTTCTCCATTATAACACTCTTGAAATGTTCAAGATCTTTTTTACCGTAACCTTTTATCTTTTTAATTGCTTTTGCGCGTGCTTCGGCAATTGAAATTACGTCCTCCATTGTCTTTTCTTTCTTTGCTCTGGATCGTACTGCAGTAGTTTTTTTCAATGGTTTTGTAACTTTTTTCTTGATTGTAGTAGATTTTTTTGTCGCAACAATTTTCTTAGCAACAGCTTTTTTCGCAGTTGTTTTTTTCTTTGGTGTGGATGTTTTAGTAGTTTTCTTTTTTGTTGTTACTTTTCTACTGACAGCTTTTTTTGCAACTGTTTTCTTTTTAGGTGCTACCTTTTTAGTAACTATTTTCTTTACAGTTGATTTTTTCTTAGGGCCGGCTTTACCTGCCGTTTTCTTTTTTGTCACTTTTTTCTTAGTTGTTTTCTTT